>DATEJJ010000171.1:0-4980 GCA_035278125.1 Rugosimonospora sp. | reverse complement strand
CGGCCGCGGGCACCGGTCGCCGACCGGCGCGGCGCCGACCGGCGGGGTAGCTACCGGCGACGGATTGAGCGGAGATTCGATCAACGGCGATCCGGATGCGGGGCTGCCCGGGCGGCGTCCCTCGGCGGGTGCGGGTGCGGTGTCGCCGGCCAACTCCCAAAGCTGGCGCCACAGCGCCGGGTCCTCGCCGCAGCTCTGCACGAATGCCTGTACCAGATCCCAGCTGGGCAGCCGCCGCCCGCTCTCCGCGGTGGACAGGCTGGCCTGGGAGTACCCGGACTTGTGCGCCACTTCCCGCAAGGTCAGGCCCCGGTCGTCCCGCATCCCCCGCAACCTGCGCGCCAACACGGCCGCTGCCCCGGTACCGACAACGTCATTGCGCTTGCGTCCCGCCACCCCGGCGCCTCCCCTGGCCTGGATCGCTCGGGGTCATTGTTCAGTGTTCTTCACACGCACGCAAGCAAGGCTTGCGGTGGCCGGTGAACAAACGAACGCTGGCGTAACGGCTGCACCGGAACACCGCCGCGGCTCGGGTGGCGGCAACCAGCGTACTCAAGGGGACGGGCTCACCACCGGCCCGGAAGGGAAGGGACCCATGACGCTGGTCGGGCTTCGGGCCCGGGTCGGACACCACTGTCCGCGGGTCATGGCGCGGGCTGTTCGTGGGTGGCTGGACCGAACCAGCGCAGGAGCGCGGCCCGTAGGGCGGCGTGATCCGGGTGTGTGGCCTGCGATTCCCAGGCGATGTAGCAGTCCGGTCGCAGCAGGATCGCGGTTGCCTTGGTGTCGTGGCTGTGCCCGGTCACCACGTCGACCCGGTCTTGCCACGGCCTTGCGGTGGCGGCCAGGCTGCCTTGTGGGGTCAGATCGAGCAGTAGCGGGCGGGCGGCCCGGGTCAGTTCGGCCAGGCGGCGCCCGTCGATGGTGAGGTCCGGCGCCCACCGGCCGGTGTCCGGGTACCGGATGTCCGCGCCGGAGATGAGATCGGCGATGCGCTGGAGGGTGGCGTGGTCGTTGAGCATCTCGCCGAACAGCGTGCGCAGTGCGGTAACCTCCGGGCCCGGGCCGACCAGTACGCCTTGGGCCAGGGTGTGCATGGTGACCCGTTGGGCGGCGGGCCGGCGTTCTGATTCGTAGGTGTCCAGCAGCCCGGGCGGTGCCCAGCCGAGGATCTCGGCGGCCAGCTTCCAGGCCAGGTTGATGGAGTCCTGCAGGCCGAGGTTGAGGCCGTTGCCGCCGATGGCCGAGTGCACGTGCGCCGCGTCGCCGACCAGCAGTATCTGCCCGGCCCGGTAACGCTCGGCCAGCCGGGTGTTGCCGCCGACGACCCGGCGCATCATGCCCGGTGCCGTCAGCTCCTCGACCGGCGCGTGCGCGCCGACCACCCGCCGGAACGCGGCGCTCAACTCGTCGAAGCTCATCGGCTGGCTGTCATCCACGTCGGCTTGTTCGGAGACGTGCAGCAGCACCCGCCCGTCCGGGAACGGCGCGAACGATACCATTCCGTGTTCGGTGCGGGTGTGCAGGAACGGCGGGATCACCCCGTAGCCGGGCACGATCAGGCCGCCGGTGGCCTGGTCCCGGGATCCGTCGCGGATGCGGACGTGGGCGCCCCGGCCGACGGTACGGTCGTTGGTGATTCCGGGGAATCCGATGCCGGCCAGCGTGCGGGTCTGGCTGTGCCCGCCGTCCGCGCCGACCAGGTATCGGGACCGCAGCGTGACGCGCCCGGCCGGGCCGTCGAACCGCGCCGTCACGGCACCGTCCGATTGCGACAGTCCAACCAGTTCGCAGCCACGGCGGATCTCGGCGCCCAGTTCGGCGGCGCGCTCGGCCAGCACCTCCTCCAGTCTCTGCTGCGCCACCAGCAGCGTGTGGACCGGGTTGTCGGCCAACTCGCCGAATGGCATCGGGAACGCGGCAAACATGAACTGGGGCACCGGGCGCGGTGGACCGGCGGCCCCGGCGAGCCGCTCGAACAGCCCGCGCCGGTGCATCATCGGTACGATCTGCCCGACCAGCCCGTTGGCCCGCTGCTCGGTACGCGGTTCGGTGAGCTTCTCCGTCACGATCGGGCGGACCCCGGCCAGTGCCAGCTCGCAGGCCAGCATCAGGCCGTTGGGTCCGCCGCCCACGACGACGACATCTTCCACGACAGGACCTCCGGTTCTCCGGCGTGCGGCATCGCCCGCCGCGCCGCGACGGGTCGACGAGGATGGGTGGATCAGGCGCCAGGCTCGGGCAGCCCGGCCGCGAGCTGGGTCAGCGCATCGGTCAACAGGTCTTCCAGGTCGGTGGTGGCGTCGGTACGGATGAATTGCGTCTGGCATACAGTGATCGCCGCGATCAGGGTCGCGGCGACCAGGCGCGGGTAAATGTCGCGATCGGCGTCCGTGCCGGTGCGGGCGGCGACCGCCACGGCGATCTCCGCTTCCGCGCGCGCGCCGGCCCGCAGCATCTCGGCCTGGAGCGACGGTGCCTGCATCATTGCCTTGACGCCGGTCACCCACTGCTCCCGATCAGGTCGCGGATGCGCGGTCACCTCAGGCCCCGGCGTCAGCTGGGCCAGCGTGGCGTGGGTCAGGGCGGTCCACAGCGGCTCCCCGGCCGGCCGCGCCCGCAGGTCCTGTGCCATCTGCAGCCACCGGTCGAGGTGCCGGGCCGCGACCGCCTCACCCTTGCTGGAAAAATAGTTGTTGAAGGTACGCGCGGACACCCCGGCCGCCGCCGCGATGTCCTCGACCAGAACGTTGTCCGCGCCGCGCTCAACGATGAGCCGGATGGCCGCCCAACTCAGGGCCGCCCGGGTCTCCCTCTTCTTGCGCTCGCGCAGTCCCACGCGCCCACCATACCGAAAAGTGCGCGTCACGCAAAGATGCCGAGCACGCAACTATGGGGAGGGTGCTCACGATGGTCGCGCACCGGTGGAACGAGAGATGGAACGCGTCCAGACGAGCGGACGGTCAGCGGCCGCTCATGAGATCAAGAACTCCGTAACTTCAGATTAGCGGGCGGGGCGCGAGGCGATCGCCTGCAGCGACCAACTGTTGCCGCCTGGGTTGCGGAAGCGGACGAAGGTGCCCCGTGGCTGCGGGGTCGACGTCGCTGGCTTGGGCGCCGGCGTCGAACAGTTCCTGGCGTGCGGCCGCGGCGTCGACGACCACGACCTGATTCACCATTCGTGACGGGATGTGGTTCTTTGAGGGTGCGTCCGCGCGACCTGTGTGGACCGCCCAGTCGATTGCATCGGCGGACCGGCGGAACGACACCCGGTCGCCGGGCGACGACACCGGCGTTGTGGTGGGCCCAACTGCCACCCAGTCGGCGGCGATCGCTTGGCGGGCTGCGGTGAGGGTCACGGAGCCGTTGCACACCAACGTTTTGAGTTTGTTGTCGATGGTGTCCATGTTGGCGGCGGTTTTCCCGCCGACCGGGTGGCGCGGCTCGGGCCACAGGTTGGTCGCGCTCTTGGGGTGTCCGTGTACGCGTACTGGGCGATCCGGGTGGCCTTCAGCGCGTTGGTGTAGGAGATGGGCGGGCGTACCGTCGCGGTCCAGCCGGACACGCAGATGGTAGAGCCGATGGTGCTCTGGGTGATGTCCGGGTTGGTGGCACCGGATTGGCAGGACGGGTCGGGTAGTGGCAGGGCCGTACGGTCGCCGTGTGCTGGCCTGGTCGCCGGTGTTTCTCGCAGCGTGGCCAGCTGCCGCAGCGTGGCTGCTAACACGGAAACACCAACGGTGTCGACGCGCGGAAGTGAGTCACGGGTGGGCGACGGGTTACAGCGCTCGCTGGAGCGCGGCGATGGCGTCCTGGTGCATCCGTTGCGACACGGCGGCACCGGCGATCAGCGCCGAGCCGTGGAAGGTCGCCGGATACAGGTGCAGCTCCACAGGTACGCCCGCCTGCGCCAGTCGCTTCGCGTAGTCGATGCCCTCGTCGCGCAGCGGGTCGAACTGGCACACCGTGATGTACGCGGGCGGGAGCCCGGTCAGGTTCTCGGCGCGGGCCGGCGCCGCATACGGGGACACCTCGGGGCCGCCGGGCTTGGCTGCGTCCCCAAGGTAGAAGGCCCAGCTCAACTCGGCGTTGGGTCGGTGCCAGAGCGGTGTGTCCACATAGGACTGCATGGACGGGGTGTCCAGCCGGTCGTCGAGTTCGGGGATGCCAAGGAACTGGAACGTCACCCGCGGGCCGCCTCGATCCCGGGCGAGCAGGGCCACTGCGGCGCACAGCCCGCCACCCGCACTCTCCCCGTACACTGCGACGCGCTCCGGGTCGACACCCAACTCGCCCGCGGAGGCGACCAGCCAGGTCAGCGCGGCGTAGCAGTCCTCGACGGCCGCTGGGTACGGGTGTTCCGGGGCCAGCCGGTAATCCACGGACACCACGACCGCGGTCACCTCCCGGGCGACGGACGCGGCGGCCTGCTCCTCGAAGTCCAGGTCGCCGAGCAGGAATCCGCCACCATGGATTTCCAGGACCGCGGGCAGCGGACGGTCCACGCCGGTCGGCCGGTACACCCGCACGGGCACGTCGGGCGCCCCGGGCGGCCCGGGGATGGTCCGGTTGTCCACCGTCAGGCCGCTGAGGTCGGCCGGCGGCAGCGCGGCGAGCAGCTCGCGGGACTGGGTCCGGGCGGCGACCGGGTCGGCCACCGTCATCATGGGCAGCATGGCCAGCCACGGCACGAGTTCGGGGTCAATGGCATAGGACATACGAGGAACCTCCGGTGGGTGTGTGCAACTGCCACCCATGATGCTCGGCCGGGCCCTGCACGGGCATCCGCCAACTGTCGGCAGATGTCCGCGCGGGCCGCGCCATCCGGCGGGTGCCCGGGCTAGTGGTCTCGCTTGGAATTACATCGGTGTAAGTCGGGTTGTTGGTGGAGTCGTGTCTCGGCGTGGGGAAGCGCCGAGCCTCCGTGATCGTGTCGTGCCTGCGGAGGCTTGTCGTGTCTCGCTGTTCGCCGTTCGTGGT
>DATEJJ010000170.1:0-2270 GCA_035278125.1 Rugosimonospora sp. | reverse complement strand
TCCGCCCCGGCCCGGGGCCGCCGAGGCCGGCGTGTGGTCGGCTGGAGCGGTGCTCGGGCATGCCGCCCGTCTGCTGGTACGTCACTGGCCGGTGCTGCTCACGCTCAGCCTCGGCGGGCTGGCGGCGCGCGGGCTGCTGCTGCTCGCCGCGGTGCGGGTGAGCAGGTTCAACGGGGTGCTCGGCTTCCTGGTCATGGTGCTGGTACCGGTCACCACGCTGACCGCGCTGGTGCTCATGCTGCGCGCGGTACGCGGGTCGCTGCCGTGGACCCGCGCCGCCGCCGGGCCAGGCACCGGCCGGGTACGCGCCCTGCTCGACCACCTGGGCAGCGTGCTCGTCCCGTTCCTCGCCGTGTACGCGTCCTACGGATACCTGAAGGACGACGTCAGCCAGTACTCGTACCAGGTGTGGCAGGCAGAGACATTCGGCAACGCCGACATCTTCACCGATCCCGGCAAGGTCGACGTGGCCCGCCGGCTGCCGTACCAGGTGACCACCGTACTCGTCGCCGTCGTGGTGTCCGCCGCCCTGCTGCGCTGGTGGCTGGGCCGGTGGAAAGGCGCCGAGCGCCGGCCCTGGCTCGGCATCCTGGGCGCCTACCTGGAAGTCATCTGGATCACCCTGGCCGCCGCCGTACTGGTCAGCGCGTCCAAGGACTGGGTCTCCAGCCGCCGCGCCGTGCAGTGGGCGTCGGACAGCACCACCGGCGCGGTCGCCCACCTGGGCGCCTTGACCCACCCGGTACACGTCGCGACCGCGTGGCTCGGCCAGCTCGTCGACGACGCGGGCGCGGTCATCGTGGTACCCGTCGCCTGGCTGACCGTGGGCGCCGTGGTGTTCGGGTACCGGATCGCCCCGCCGCCGGTCCCCGCGCACGAGTTGTTCGTACGCGCCGCCCGCCGCTGGTTCCGCCTGCCCCGCCCGGTACGCAAGGTGGTCGCCGACGGCAGCGCCAGCCTGCGCGACCGGTTCGGCCCGCTGGTACACGGGCTGCGCCTGCTCGCGCGCACCGGCCTGCTCCCGATGCTGCTGTTCTGCCTGGCCTTCCTGGTCGTCCAGTCCTCGGCCCAGTGGCTGTGGGAGCTGGAGCGGCTCCTCATCGGCCCGCGCGACCTGGCCTCCGTGTGGGTACCGCTGTCGGGCCCGCTGAGCGTGGTCAACGACGCGGTCCGCACCACGCTGCTGGTGTGCCTGCTGGGCTCGGCCGTCAACCAGGTACTCCGCGCCCAGCGTGGCGGCGTCCCGCTCCCCTGACCGTTTCCCGTCCCGCGTCGGCATTTGAGGGCGGGCCGGGTTGATCGCGGGTTGCCGGCAGATCGCGCATTCGCCTTGACGATCCGCCGGCAGGTCGAGATCGTCGCCGGCGCGTCCCGCTCGGCAACCCTAGGGTGGGAGCAGCCGCGCATAGCCGGGCAACTGCGCCGCTATGGTGATCCGCACCGCGCCGGGGGACGCGCCGCGCGGCAGCACGAAGAACGCCACGACCTGGTACGCCGGTGCTGTGGAGTTCTCCGGCGGGGCACAGTCCGGGAACGGCAACGACATGTCGATCAGCTCCACCGGATCCGCCGAGTACCGCGCACCGCCTGCCTCCAACATGATCGTGCAGCCCTGGACCGAGGCCACCTGCGGCGCGTCGAACTCGACCGTCGCGCGCCAGGCCCGTACCTGCTCCGGCAGGCTCACCTGGCGACCGGAGGAGCCGCGCAGGTCGGTCGGGCTCTCCAGTGCCACCAGGCGCATCCTGGCCCCGCCGAGCACCACCCACCCGCCCGCCACCCCGGTACGCGCTACCCGAGGCTGCCCCTTCCAGAACGCGTCGTACCCGTCGCGTACGGACGGGACCAGGGCGGCGGCGAGCACTACCGGGAGTAGGAGCATGCCCCACCAGTTGCGCCGCCACCAGCCGCGCTCCCTCGGTACGGCTGGCTGCGACTCGGTGACGGGCCCGGCTTCCGGGAGTGCCGGTGCTGGCTCGGCAGGACCTTGACCTGCCGGTGTGACGGGGACGAGGACGGGCGCCACGGGCATTGGCACGGCGGGACCTGCCATCGCGGGCGCAACCGGTGTCGGCTCAGCCGGCGCGGGTGAACCGGGTGCCGGCGCCGCCGGCACCGGTGCGGTCGGCGCCGGCGGAGCGACGGGCGGGCCGGGAGTCATTGCTGGCGCGGATGGCGCTCCCGACCAGATCGCCCCCAGTGGTGCGCCGGGTGCTGCCGGCGGGGGCGGCGGCCCCTGTGTGACCACCGCCCAGGCAGCCAGAATTTCA
>DATEJJ010000169.1:0-4510 GCA_035278125.1 Rugosimonospora sp. | reverse complement strand
CCCGGCGCGTGCTCGTCGACGAACTCGGGATCGAACCGGGTGCCGAGCTGCGGGCGGCGCAGCAGCAGGCCCTCGCCGCCGACCGCGACCCGGCCCCGACCGGCGAGGCGGGGACGGCAACCCGGCCGCCGGTACCGGTGCGGCAGTTGCCGCCGCCGATCCGCCAGTTCGTCGGGCGTACCCGGGAAATGGCCGCCCTCTCGGCCTGGCTGGACCAGACGGCGTCCGGCAGCGCGGCCGTGGTCTGTGTCATCGGCGGCACCGCCGGTGTCGGCAAGACCGCGCTCGCCGTGCGCTGGGCGCACCGGGTGGCCGACCGGTTCCCCGACGGGCAGCTGTACGCCAACCTGCAGGGCTTCGCCCCGGACCGGCACCCGGTCGACCCGGCCGAGGCGGTGCGGGGCTTCCTCGACGCCCTCGGTGTGGTCCCGGCGCGGATCCCGGTCGACCTGGACGCGCAGGCGGCGCTGTACCGCGCCACGGTCGCCGGCCGCCGGATTCTGATCGTGCTCGACAACGCCCGCGACGCCGGCCAGGTCCGGCCGCTGCTGCCCGGCAGCCCCACGGTCGCGGTGCTGGTGACCAGCCGCAACCAGCTGACCAGTCTGTCCGCTGTGGACGGTGCCCACATCCTGCCGATCGACCTGTTGGCGGCGGCGGAGGCCCGCGAGCTGCTCGCCGCCCGGGTCGGCGCGGCCCGGGTGGCCGCCGAGCCGGAGGCGGTGCACCGCATCGTCACCGCGTCGGCCCGGCTGCCGATCGCGCTGGCCATCGTGGCCGCCCGGGCCGAGGCCAACCCCCGGTTCAGCCTCGCCGATGTGGCGCGGGAACTGGACCGGGCCAGGGGCGGCCTCGACGCGTTCGACGGCGGCGACCCGTCCGCCGACGTTCGAGCCGTGTTCTCCTGGTCGTACGCCACCCTCAGCGCGCCGGCGGCGCGGCTGTTCCGGCTGATCGGCCTGCACCCGGGGCCGGACCTGAGCGCACCGGCCGCGGCCAGCCTCGCCGCCGCCACCGGGGCGCAGGCGCACCCGCTGCTGACCGAACTGACCCGCATCAACCTGCTCACCGAGCACGCCGCCGGGCGCTACACGCTGCACGACCTGCTCCGCGCGTACGCCACCTACCTGGCCGGCAGCGACCCGGACCCGGAGCGCGACGCCGCGACCGGGCGGCTGCTCGACCACTACCTGCACAGCGCCCGAGCGGCGGACCGGATGCTGGACAAGGACCGGGACCCGATCCCGCTGGCCCCGGCGCGCACCGGCGTCATCCCCGAGCAGCCCGGCGACCACCGCCAGGCCCTGGACTGGTTCACCGCCGAGCACCCGGTGCTGCTGGCCACGGTCCGCCTCGCGACCGCCGCGGGCCTGGACGCGTACGTGTGGCAGCTGGCGTGGACACTGTGGACGTTCCTCGACTGGCAGGGGCACTGGCACGACCACGCCACCGTCGGGCGCGCCGCGGTGGACGCCGCCACGCGGCTCGGCGACCCGGTCGCGCAGGGCCTCGCCCACCGGCAGCTCGCCCGCGCGTACACCCGGCTGGGTCGCTTCGACGACGCGCACGCGCAGTTCAGCTACGCCCTGGGCGTCTACATCATGGCGGGCGACCGGACCGGGCAGGCCAACACGCACAACAACATCGCCATCCTGTGGGAGCGGCGGGGCGAACCGGCGCGGGGCCTGGAGCACGCCCGCCAGGCGCTCGACCTGTTCCGCGCGACCGGGCACCCGATCGGCCAGGCCAAGGCGCTCAACAACGCCGGCTGGTTCCAGGCCCAGCTCGGCGACTACCCGAACGCGCTCGCCGCCTGCCGGGAGGCGCTGGCCCTGCACCGGGAGCTGGGCAACCGGTACGGGCAGGCGGGCACCCTGGACAGCCTCGGGTACATCCACCACCAGCTCGGCGCGTACGCCGAGGCCCTCACCTGCTACCGGCGCGCGCTGACCCTGCACCGGGAGCTGGGCGACCGGTACTACGAGGCGGACAGCCTGGCCCGGCTGGGCGACACGCACGGCGCGAGCGGGGAGCCGGGCGCCGCGGAACGCGCCTACCAGCAGGCCCTGGACATCCTCACCGAGCTCGACCACCCGGACGCCGAAGAGGTGCGGGCCAAGCTCGACAAGGCTATTGACACGTGTCTACGTCAGGCGTAGGACCGCAAGGGTGGGAACCCTCCGACAGCTCGGCGTCGCGCTGGCGGTGCTGCTACCGGTACCGGCGCTCTGCCCCGGCGTCGCGGCCGCCGCACCCGCCGCACCGGTCTCCGTGTACCTCACCGACCTGAGCACGCAGGCGTACCTGTCGCGGCAGCCGTCGCTGTCCTGGCAACCCGCGGGCGCGGGCACCGCACCGGTCATCGCCGTGGACACCAGCCGCCGGTACCAGGAGATGGTGGGCTTCGGCGCCTCGCTCACCGACTCGTCCGCGTGGCTCATCGGTACCCGCCTCGACCCCGGGCAGCGCGACGCGCTCATGCGGGACCTGTTCACCGCCCACGGCATCGACCTGAGCTTCCTGCGGCAGCCCATGGGCGCCAGCGACTTCGCGGTCGACGGCAACTACTCCTACGACGACCTGCCGCCGGGCCGGACCGACCCGTCGCTGGCCCACTTCTCGATCGACCACGACCGGGCGTACCTCCTCCCGCTGCTGCGCCAGGCGCGCGCGCTGAACCCGGAGCTGACCCTGATGGCCACGCCGTGGAGCCCGCCCGGCTGGATGAAGACGAGCGGCTCGATGGTCGGGGGTACCCTCTCCCCCACCGCGTACGGGCCGCTGGCCGCCTACTTCGCGAAGTTCCTCGCGGCGTACGCCGCCGCCGGCGTGCCGGTCCGGTACGTCACGCCGCAGAACGAGCCGCTCTACGTGCCGTCCGGGTACCCGGGGATGTCGCTGCCCGCCGCCGCCGAGAACACGTTCATCCGGGACTACCTGGGACCCGCGCTGCGCGCGCACCACCTGGACACCGGCATCCTCGGGTACGACCACAACTGGGACGTCGTCAGCTATCCGGAGTCGTTGTACGCCAACCCGTCCGTCGCCGGTACCGCCTGGCACTGCTACGCCGGCGACGTGCTGGCGCAGGCCGTGTCGCACAACGACTACCCCAACGAGCCGGTGTACCAGACCGAGTGCTCGGGCGGCGACTGGGAGGGCGACGCGCAGGCCGGGTTCGCCGCGTCCGTGGGCCTGGTCATCAACGCCACCCGGAACTGGGCGCGCGGCGTCATCCGGTGGAACCTGGCGCTGGACCAGAACAACGGCCCCACCAACGGCGGCTGCCTCACCTGCCGCGGCGTGGTCCGCATCGCCCCGGACGCCACCGGCCGCTGGACCTTCACGCCCACCGCGGACTACTGGGGCCTCGGCCAGGCCAGCGCCTTCGTCCACCCCGGTGCGCGCCGCGTCGCCTCCAACACGTTCGGACCCGGCGGCGTGCAGGACGTCGCGTTCGCCAACCCGGACGGCTCCACCGCGCTGGTCGCGTTCAACTCCGCGGCCACCCCGCAGGCGTTCCAGGTGCGCTGGGGCGACCGTGCCTTCGGGTACCGCCTGGCGCCCGGCGCCGCAGCCACCTTCACCTGGACCGGTACGCAGCGCGGCAGCCTGCCGCCGGCCGCGATCGGATCGGTCGACATCCCGTTCCGCAACCCGGACGGCAGCCAGGCCCTCGTCACGTACGACGCGGGCCTGCTCGCCGGGCAGGCGCAGGTACGCGCGGGCGACCGGTGGACCGGGTACACGCTGCCCACCGGCGCCTCGCTCACCCGACCGACCACGGAGGTGGCGCTGCCCCGCACCGGGTGGACCGTCTCCGCGTCCGCGAGCAGCCCGGACGACCCGCCGGGCAACGCGGTCGACGGCGATCCGGCCACCCGCTGGAGCACCGGCCACGGCATGGCGCCGGGCGACTGGTACCAGGTGGACCTGGGTGCGCCGGGTACGGTCGACGAGGTGGTGCTGGATACCTCCGGCAGCCCCGGTGACTTCGTGCGCCAGTACCAGGTGGAGGTCTCCACGGACGGCGTGACCTGGACGGCGCCGATCGCCACCGGGCCGGGCGCCACGGTCACCCGGATCCCGTTCCCCGCGGTCACCGGCCGGTACCTGCGGATCGTCAACCAGGGCAGCTCGGGGAGCTGGTGGTCGATCCACGAACTCACCCTGTACGCGCCCGGCGGTACGGCCCCGGTACCCGGCCCGTCCGGCACGGTGCTGCGGCGCGGCAGCGCGCTGCCCGACGGTACCCGGATCGATGTCGCCTACAACCCGGGCCGGACGGCCGCGACGTTCCCGGTGAGCCTGGCCGGAACCACCTGTACCTACGTCCTGCCCGCCCGCGCGGCGGCGGTCTTCACCACCCGCTAGTGGTCTCGCTTGGAATTACATCGGTGTAAGTCGGGTTGTTGGTGGAGTCGTGTCTCGGCGTGGGGAAGCGCCGAGCCTCCGTGATCGTGTCGTGCCTGCGGAGGCTTGTCGTGTCTCGCTGTTCGCCGTTCGTGGT
>DATEJJ010000168.1:0-3298 GCA_035278125.1 Rugosimonospora sp. | reverse complement strand
GGCGCCCGCGGGTGGGGCTGACGGCGGGTGGTCCGACCGGCGGCTGCTCGCCGTGCTGGTGACGGTCGCGGCGACCGCGTTCCTGGCGGCGGTGCGGCTGCGCCTGCACGCCATGCCGTCCGGTGACGAACCCGCCTACCTGGTCATCAGCCAGACATTGCAGAAATACCACTCGGTCGACATCTTGCGCGACCACCTGCACGGCGACTACCACTCGTTCTACCGCTGGTACCTGCAGCCGCACGTGGTGACTGCGCCGAACGGCCACAGGCTGCCGCTGCACAGCATCGGCGGCCCGCTGCTCTGGCTGGTCCCGTTCATCCTCTGGGGCCGGGCCGGCGCCTGCCTGCTGATCGCGCTGATCTCCGTGCTGATCGTGGCGAACACCTACCGGTTCCTGCGCGAGCAGGAGATCGGGCCCGGGTACGCGTTCCTCGCGACGCTGCTGCTGGCGCTCGCGTCACCCGTCTACGTGTACTCCTCCATGACGTTCGTGGAGCCGATCGGCGCCCTCGTGCTGCTCTACGCCGTGCGGGTGGCGCTGGCGCCGAAGCCGCACCCGGGCCGGGTGCTGACCGCCGCGGTGGGCGTGGCCTACCTGCCCTGGGTACACCCGCGGTTTCTGATGTTCGCTCTCGTTCTCGCCGGCCTGCTCGCCTTCCGGCTGTGGCGGGACCGCCGCGGTCCGGGCCTGCGCCCCTACCTCGCGGTGCTGGTACCGCTCGGCGTGTCGCTCGCGCTGCTTGAGCTGTACACCGTGCTCGTCTGGGGCTCGGTCAACCCGGTGGTGAACAGCACCGCCAACGGCGACGGCCCGTTCCAGATCCCGCTGCACGTGGGGCTGATGAACCTGTTCTTCGACCGGCAGGTGGGACTCATCGCGAACTACCCGGTCTTCCTGCTGGTGCTGCCGGGCATCCTGCTGTCCGCGCGCCGCACCCGGCCGTTGCGGCACGCCGCGATCGCCGCCGTCGTCGTGCCCTACCTGCTCCTGGTCGGCACCTTCGCGGACTGGTGGGCCGGGTACAGCCCGCCGGCGCGGTTCCTGGTGGTGATCGTCCCGCTGCTGACCTACTACCTGGCCTACGCGTTGCAGCGCCTGGACTCCATCCTGGTGGCCTGCGCGGCGCTGCTGCTCGGCGCGGCCAGCTACGCGGCGAGCCTCACCTCCGACCTGATGCCGAGCGCCCGGTTCAGCACCTTCGGCAAGCCCAACCGCGCGCTCGTCGACCTGACCCACGCCTTCGGCGGGACGCGGTTGCTGCGCTTCATCCCGTCGGGCTCGGCCCCGGGCGGCCAGCACGGGCTGTTCCTGGCCTGGCTGGCCGGGACCGTGCTGCTCGGCGCGGGGCTCTGGGCCGTGGGCCGCCGGCACCGCGCCCGCCTGATCCCGGCCGCCGCGGCCAACTAACGATCGAGGACCAGACCACTGGTGGGTACGCCGGTCCCGGCGGTCACCAGCACCGGCCCGTCGCCGGGTACCTGGTTCGCCGCGGTACCCCGCAGCTGGCGTACCGCCTCGGCGATGCCGTTCATGCCGTGGATGTACGCCTCGCCCAGCTGCCCGCCGTGCGGGTTGACCGGCAGGTGGCCGTCCAGCTCGATCCCGCCGTCCGCGACGAACTCCTTCGCCCCGCCCGCCGGGCAGAACCCCAGCTCCTCCAGCTGCATCAGCACGTACGGCGTGAAGTGGTCGTACAGGATGGCCAGGCGCACGTCGCCGGGCGCGTACCCGGACTGCGCCCAGAGCTGCCGGCCCACCACGCCCATCTCCGGCAGGCCGGCCGGACCTTCGCGGTAGTAGCTGGTCATCACGAACTGGTCCGGCCCGCTGCCCTGCGCCGCGGCGCGGATGACCGCCGCCGGCCGGGCCAGGTCCCGGGCCCGCTCGACGCTGGTCACCACCACCGCGACCGCGCCGTCGCTCTCCTGGCAGCAGTCCAGCAGCCGCAGCGGCTCGGCGATCCAGCGGGACTCCCGGTGCTCGGCCAGCGTGATGGGCCGGCCGTGGAACCAGGCGCGCGGGTTGCTCGCCGCGTGCCGGCGCATGGCCACTGCCACCCGGCCGAAGTCCTCGGTGCTGGCGCCGTACTCGTGCAGGTACCGGCGGGCCAGCATGGCGACCATCGCGGCCGGGGTACCCAGGCCCATCGGGTAGTGCCAGCCGTTGTCCACCCCGTTGGAGGTGAGCTGGCCGGCCACGGCCGAGGACACCTGGCCGAAGCGGCGGCCGGAGCGCTCGTTCAGCGCGCGGTAACAGACCACCACCTGCGCCACGCCGGTGGCCACCGCCATCGCCGCCTGCTGCACCACGGCGCATGCGGCACCGCCGCCGTACCCGATCTGGCTGAAGAAGTGCAGCTCGCCCAGGCCCAGCTCGCGGGCGACGGCGATCTCCGCGTTGCTGTCCATGGTGAACGTGGTCAGACCGTCCACATCGGACGGCTCCAGGCCGGCGTCGGCCAGCGCGGCGCGGACCGCCTCCACCGCCAGCCGCAGCTCGCTGCGGCCGGAGTCCTTGGAGAACTCGGTGGCGCCGATCCCCACGATCGCGGCCGCGCCCGGCATCATCGGGTACCCCCCGGAATGTCGATGGTCACCGTGCCGGTCACATGGTCGCCGAGCCGGTCCCGGCCCACCACCTCGATGGTGTGCTGTTCACCGGCCGTACCCACTATCCGGCCGGTGAACAGCAGCGTGTCCCCCGCGTAGCACGGCACGCCGAGCCTGATGGCGATCTGGCGTACCGAGGCCCCGGGGCCCGCCCAGTCGGTGACGTACCGCTGGACCAGGCCCGTGGTGGTGAGGATGTTCACGAAGATGTCCTTGGAGCCCCGGGCCACCGCGCGGTCCCGGTCGTGGTGCACGTCCTGGAAGTCGCGGGTGGCCAGGGCGCTTGCGATGACGAACGTGGTGCTCGCCTCGATCCGCAGCTCGGGCAGGCGCAGCCCGGGTGGGTCCACAGGGGACGGTGGCGGGGGCGGTACCGGCGCGAGCCGCCAGGCCGGCAGGGCCAGCCCGTCGTCGAGGCGGACGAAGTCCAGCTGTACCGGCTGGCCGATCGCGACCGCCGCCGGGTCCGCGCCGAGCAGCTCGCCCATGACGCGTACCCCCTCGGGCAGCTCCACCAGGGCGACCACCACTGGCAGCCGGCGGCCCGGCAGCGGTGGGTGGTGGTGTACCACGTAGCTGTAGATGGTGCCGGTACCCGCCGCGACGGTGTACTCCGGCGAGAGCGCGCCGCAGCGCGGGCAGCCGGGGCCGGGCGGGTGGCGCAGCGCGCCGCACCCGCCGCACC
>DATEJJ010000167.1:0-4066 GCA_035278125.1 Rugosimonospora sp. | reverse complement strand
AGCCGGGCCAGCTCGCACCGCCACGGCGCGAGGCTGTCCCGGGCCACGAGCGCGGGGATCCAGCCGTCGCCGAGTTCGGCGGCCACCCGGGTGGTGTGCCGGCCCAGCGCCGCGATCCAGATCGGTACCTCGCTGGCGGGCGGCTCGCCCAGCCGCAGCGGGCGCGCGCCGGGTACCCGGTTCAGGTGGGCGGGCTGGCCGTCCAGCAGGGCACGGACCTGCGCCACGGCGTCGCGCAGCCTACCGGCCGGGCGCTCGAACGGGGTGTCGTGGAACCCTTCCACCAGTGCCGGGGTACTGGCGCCCAGACCCAGTACATACCGCCCCGCGCAGACCTGCTGGAGCGTGGCGGCGGTCATCGCCAGGGTCGCCGGGGTACGGCCCCACACCGAGAGGACGGCCGAGGCGAGCCGGATCCGGACCGTGCGTAACGCGATCTCGGTCACGACGGGAGTGGAGTCCAGGCCCCACCCTTCCGGTACCGCGAAGGTCTCGTAGCCCAGCTCCTCGGCCAGCACCGCGGCCGCCACGATGACCTCGCGCCGGGTCTCCATGGGCGTGAGCCCCACGCCACGCCGCGCCGTCACCGCGCGCCCTCCCCGGACAGGTCCGGCGCGGAGCGCGGGACGGTGAGCCACACCGCGTGAGCCACCGCGAGCACCCCGTCGCCGGGCCCGAGCAGCGCCGTCCCGGCGGTCAGCTTGCGACCGTCCTGCCCGATCGGCCAGGCGATCACCCGGTACTCCTCGCCGACCACGGGCAGTTCGGCCACGCGGGCGGTCATCCGTCCGAGCAGGATGGCGAGGTCCGGGCCGGCGCCGGCGGCCTCCGCGGCGGCGATGCCGCTGGGGCAGTCCAGGACCGCCCAGACGAATTCCGGGGGTACCTGGCGGTCGCCGTTCGCCAGCGATGCGTCCGGCGTCCACGGCGCTGCCCACACTTCGTTGCCGGGCACCGGGCCGGGGAAGACACGCAGGCCGTCGCCGGGCGCGCGATCGGGACCGCAGACGAAGCAGCCCGGGTACACCGGATCCTGGAAGTACCCGGCCCGGCCCTGCACCGCCCGCGCCTCGGCGAGGGAGGCGGTGCCGGGTACCCGCAGCATCTGGCTCTCCGGTGCGGGCGCGGCCTGCGCGACGAGCGTGTCACCGTGCTGGACGCGCAGGGTGTCCCCGGATTCGGCCGTGACGGTCATCGGCGTGTCCAGCGGCGGTGGGCGCCGCAGCGTGACCGTCACCGGACCCGGCAGGTACCCGGCGATGCGGCCGCAGACGTAGCCACCGTTGGCGCTGGCCTGCGGGCCACGGAAGCGGGACGCCACGGTGAGCGGAGGTAACGGGTGCGACATGGGTTCGACGCTAGAGCCACCGCGGCCGGGCCGGCCATCGGGTGTCCTACCGGCGTACCGCCGCATCTGCCGGGCCGGTGGCGCCGGCAGCGGGCGCGGGCATCCGGCGAACGACCGAGCCCGTCAGCGATGCTGGCGCAGCGGGTGCGCCGCCACCCAGGCCGCGATCTGCGCCCGCGAGCGCACCCGCAGCTTGCGCCGGATGTTCTCGACGTGCGTCTCGACGGTCCGCGGCGCCACCGACAGGCGGGTGGCGATGGCCTGGTTGGTGAGCCCCTCGGTGACCAGCCCGGCCACCTCGAACTCGCGGTCCGTCAAGCGCGGCGCCTGGCGCGCGGGCTGGCCCAGGAAGCCGAGCAGCGCGTCCAGCACCGCCGCCCAGTCGCCGTGGTAGAACAGGTGGCTGGAGCCGGCCAGCGGGATCAGGGTGGCGCCCGGGATGCGCGCGGCGACCTCGCGGCCGAGCGCGAACCGGGTACCGCGATCCCCCTCGCGGTGCAGCACGGCGGTCGGCGTCCGGATCGCCGGCAGCAGCGCCGTGATGTCCGTGTCGTAGTACACCTCAAGCAGCCGCGCGGCCACCTCGGCCGACGAACTCTCCCGCTGGAACCGGGTGAACGCCGCGCTCTCGTCGGCCGTCGGATCGGTGACGAACGCCCCCGTCAGTGCCTTCAGCCCCATCCCCCAGTGGGCCCGTACCAGCGCCACCACGGACTTCCGGACGTCGGGCGGCGCCAGGTCCCGGCCGCTGCCGCACATCCCGTACACCACGAGCGCCTCGACCCGCTCCGGGTGCCGGGCCGCGATCGCGGCGGCGAGCTGACCTCCCTGGGAGGCACCGAACAGCCGGAACCGGCGGGCCCCCACCGCGTCGGCGACGGCCAGTGCCACGGCCACCTGGTCGTCGAAGGACAGATCGCCGTCGTCCCGGTCGGACAGGCCGCACCCGGGCTTGTCGTAGCGGATCACCGTGAACCGCTCGGCCAGGCGCTCGACGAACGCGCCGTAGGAGAACAGGCTCAGCTGCCCGCGCAGGTGGGTGATCCACCCCGAGTCGCACAGCAGGGCCGGGCCCGTACCCGTGGTCGAGTACGCCACCCGGCCGCCGGGCGTGGTGCAGTACCTGACGGACAGCCTCACCCGTCCAAGTTGACATGTCCCGGAGGCACGGTAAAGGGCGCCGGGGGCTGGCGCAGGCGCAAGGCGAGCAGGGCGGCGAGTACCGGCATGCCCACCAGGACGGCCATCGCGGTACCGAGGCCACGGGCGTCCGCGAGCGCACCGAGCGCCGGCGTGGCCACCCCGCCCAGGCTGACCGCGAGTCCCAGCGTGACGCCGCTCGCGGTACCCATCCGGGACGGGAGGTAGTCCTGGCCGAGCGTGACGTGCAGCGAGAACGGCACGTACACGGCGAGCGCGGTGGCCGCCACGAAGGCGAACACGGCCGGCCCGGGTACCAGTGCGATGCCGGCGGTCGCGGGGATGGCGGCCAGGTACGCGGCCCGCAGCACGCTGACCCGCCGGTACCGGCCGGCCAGGCGGCCACCCCAGACGGTACCGAGCGCACCGCACCCGTAGAACGTCACCAGCGCCGCCTCGCCGAGGAGCCGCGACCCGTGCAGCCGGTACGCGACGAACAGGGCCAGGAAGGTACCGAGCCCGAACGTGAGCACCGACCGGCACACGATGACCGCGGTGAGCCGGAGGAAGGCGGTCCAGTCGTCGCGCGCCGGGGCCGCGTCACCGGCGCGCGGTGCCGGCGGGCGGATCGGCGCACCGCGCAGCCGCACCGCGGTCAGCAGGGCACAGCCCAGCGCCGGTACGGCGAGCAGCGGCGTGGCCGCCAGGCCGAGCGGGCCGAGTACCGCGCTGACCACCAGCGGGCCGGCCGCGAAGCCGAGGTTGCCGCCCAGCGAGAACCAGCTCATCGCCTGGTGGCTGCCGGCCGAGGCGAGCCGGGCCAGGCGCGCGGACTCCGGGTGGTACGCGGCCACCCCGAGGCCGGATACCGCGACCGCGAGCCACACCAGGGCGTACCCGCGGAACAGGCCGGCCGCGCCGATCCCGGTACCCGCCACCGCCATGCCGGCCGGTACCAGCCACGGGCTCGCCCGCCGGTCGGTCAGCAGCCCGAACAGCGGCTGTACCACCGAGGACAGCAGCGTCGCGGCCACCGTGATCCCGCTGATCGCCGTGTACCGCCACCCGTAGGCCGCGGCGAAGAAGGGCAGCAGGGCGGGTACCGCCCCCTGGTAGAGGTCGTCCACCGCGTGCCCGGCCGCGAGCAGCCCGACCGGGCCGCGCGCGGGGGCCGTGGTCCGCGCCGTCGTCAACACATACCGACCCTCCGCCACCCCGGCCGTGGCGGACAGGTGGTAGATTGCCAGTTCATACCCGAAACTCGCCAACCCGGCACCGCGCCGGCCACCGTGCGGCGGCTCCTCGGCGGCGAGCGGATCGCCTGGCACAGCCACCCGTGCGACCAGATCGTCTACCCGGCGGCCGGTGTGCTGTCGGTGCTCACCAGCGGCGCGGCGTGGGTGCTGCCCTCCCCCCGGCCAGGCGGCGCTGATCCCGGCCGGCGCCCGGCACGCGCACCGCGCGCACGGCCGCACGACCCTGCACACCCTGCTGCTCGACAGCGCCATCAGCCAGCTCCCGCCGGGCTCGCCCGCCGTCATCAGCGTCAGCCCGCTGCTGCGGGAACTGCTCGCCACC
>DATEJJ010000166.1:0-3172 GCA_035278125.1 Rugosimonospora sp. | reverse complement strand
CACCCACTCGCGCAGGGCCAGGGCGGCGGCGCTCTGGGCGCGGCAGCGGTTGGCGGCGGCGATCAGGATCGCGGCCCTGCCGGGTTGGTCTTCGGCGGCCAGGTCCAGCCGCTCGGCCTCGTCGAGCCAGTGCTCGGCGTGGTGGTGCAGCAGCCGGACCAACTGCGCGTGTCGCTCGGGCGGCAGGAACAGGGGCAGCAGGTCCGGGTTGGCCGGGTCGGTGCCGGCCGGATCGGTCTGGGTCACGGTGGTCTCCCGGTTGGTCGGGCTTCTGGGTGGAGTTCGGGTTGCCGTCCCCAACTCACTGCTATAATGATACCCTATGTCCTGAGTGGATGGAAGCTCCTCAAGAGCTGGTGTCTACTGTAGACATAGGGTATCATTATGTGTACCGGGAAGGGTCGGCAACCCGCCCGGGATGCCAGAAGCCCGACGAGTACAGGGAGTGCCAGGCGCTATGAGTAGCTCCAAGACGCGGATGCGGCGGGCGGCCGCCGAGCGGGCGGTGCCCTACATCGCCCCGGAGCCGATGCAGCAGTGGCTGTGCGTCGACACGGTGTTCGAGCTGCGCGGCGACCCGCCGCGTGTGATTCCGATCCGCCCGTTCCCCGAGATCGCCGCCGGGCTGGCCCCGCCGCCCGGGTGGGAGCTGGACTGGTTGGACGGGCTGGCCGGTGGTGGCGGCTCGTCGCTGGGCATTCACCGGGTGCCCGGCAACGGTGTGCGGATCGCGATCAACCACTGGCCGCTGGCCCTGGAGACGCACAACAAGAACATGTGGTGGGTCGATCACGACATCGCCAACGTCAAGCGGGTCGACCCGGGCCGCTACCCGCGTACCCGCTGCGCCTGGTTCTCCCCGGAGTGCACCTGGTGGTCGATCGCCCGGGGCGGCAAGTGCGACTTCGACACCGACTGGGAACAGCCGTCGCTGCTGGGCGACGACGAGCCGGACGAGCCGGCCGACGAGGAAGCCAAGTGGCGCTCGCGGATGCTGATGACCGACGTCATCCGCTTCGCCCGGCACTTCCACTACGACGCGGTGATCGTGGAGAACGTCCCGGACATCCTCAAGTGGGCCGGGTTCGGCCGCTGGCTGCGCGAGATGGCCAAGGAGGGCTACGACCACAAGGTCGTCACGCTCAACAGCGCGTTCGCCCAGGGCGTGGGCCGGCCGGCGCCGCAACTGCGCGATCGGGTCTACATCGTGTTCTGGCTGCGCAAGCACCGCCGGCCCAACTTCGACAAGTGGCTGCGCCCGTACTGCTGGTGCCCAACGTGCGGCGAGGTGGTGATGGGCCTCTACACACCGAAGCCGGGCCCGCGTCGCCCGATGCGCTACGGCGCCCAGTACGTCTACCGCTGCCCCAAGACCCGCTGCCAGCCCGGTGAGGTGTACCCGTACGCCCGGCCGGCGTCCTCGGTCATCGACTTCACCCTCCCGGCGGTACGCATCGGCGACCGCAAGCGGCCGCTGGCGCCCAAGACCTGGCAGCGGGTCGAGGACGGCCTGGCCCGCGTCCACCGGGGCGACTGGGGCTGGGACGGAGGCCCGGCGGTCCCGATGCTCGTGCCCACCGGCGGGACGTGGCGGCGTGACGCGGCCCCGGTGACGGTGCCGATGGCCACCCGCACCACCCGGGAGAACGACGCCCTGGTGGTGCCACCCGGGGCGTTCCTGACGGTGCTGCGGTCCGACCGCTCCCGCACCATCGCGCCCAGCCAGCCGCTGGCCACAGTGGTCGCCGACGGGTCCAACCACGCCCTGGTCGTGCCGGTGGAGGGCCGCGACGGGCAGCGAGCCCGCTCGGCCGACGAACCGTTGCGGGCGCAGACCACCCGGCACCAGGACGCGCTGGTGGTACCCCTGCGCAACAACGGCGTCGCCCGACCGGCCGACCGGGCGCCGCTGGTCACGGTCGCCGCCAGCGGCGAGCACCAGGCGCTGGTGGTGCGCAACAACGACACCCAGGCCGCCGACCAGGGGTACCTGTCCACGCCGGTGCAGGAGCCGCTGCGTACGGTCACCACCGCGGCGCACCAGTCGCTGCTGGAGCTGCCCGGCAGCCCGAGCACCGGCGCGCTGTACCAGTACGACACCGGCAACCTGCAGCCCCTCGGCCAGCCGCTGCCGACTCAGACCACGGTGGAGGGCGACGCGGTGATGCGGCTGTCGACCCGGGTGGAGGACTGCACCTTCCGGATGCTGGACGTGCTCAGGGAGATCAAGCCAGGCATGGACTTCCCCGACGAGTACGTGCTGCTGGGCTCCTCGAAGCGCAACTGGGCGAAGATGCTCGGCAACGCCGTCACCGGCTGCTCGGCCGCCGACCTGGTCGCCTGCGTCACCGAGGCGATCACCGGGGTGGACCTGCCCCGCAACGAGTTCGGCCTGGCCGCCTGACCACCCCGCCACGCCCGGCCGCCCGGTCCGCCCTCATCGGCCGGGCGGGCCGGGACCGGCCGGGACCCCCGCTAACCGCACGCTCGAGTACCGAACCCGAAGGGAAGCACCATGACGACGCTGGCCGACGCGCGTACCACCCGGGCGGACGCGCCCGGTACAGTGACACCAACACTCGGCACGGGCCTCGCCCGCGTCGGGCTTCTGGACGGCCGGGACTTTGCCGCCACCCGCCTGCGGGTGGATGGTCCCGGCCGTTTCAACACACCCGCCCACACCAGCACCGGAGATAGCGTGCAGACCTGGGTCGTCGGCGGCCGCAAGGTCACCAACCGGGCCGGGGCCCGCGAGTACCTCGACCTGTCCGCCAACACCGCGACCATGTACTTCTCCCCGGCCGGCCGGCGCCGCTACGGCACCCCGGAGCCGCTGGACGAGCGGGTCGACGGCCAGGACGTGTGGGCGCTGGAGGAGCTGGAGGCGTTCAAGCAGACCCGGCAGCGCCGCCCGCAGCGGCCCGTGCCGGCCGCCAGCGGCGACCCGGACGAGCTGATCGGTGTCACCGAGTTCGCCGAGCTGCTGGGCGAGGACCGGGACACCACCCGCCGCCGGGTACGCGACTCGGTCGAGGCGTGGGCGCGCGGCGAGGACGCGTTGCTGCCCGTTCCCGACGACAGTGAGCCGCACGGTGCCGGCGGGGGTGGCCGGATGCGGTACCGGTGGCGCCGCGCCCGGGCGCAGGAGTTCGCCGCCCGGCCCCGCCCGACC
>DATEJJ010000165.1:0-3707 GCA_035278125.1 Rugosimonospora sp. | reverse complement strand
GCACCGCTGGATGCGCAGCTCCCCGGCGGCGGTACCGTCCCAGAAGAAGTCGGTGTCCCGGCTGCGCACCGGGCGCAGCGGCTCGCCCGCCGCGCCGCCGCTGCCGGGACGGTACTTGAGCACCCGGAACAGCATGGTGGCCACCGGCTCCTCGCCCACGTACCAGGTGCTCTCGGTGGTGACGAACCAGCCCTCGCCCAGCGCGGTGCGCTTGGGCCCGGTCACTCCCGTCAGCCGGCTGCGCACCGCCACCTGCTCGCCCACCCGCAGGTACCGGCGGTACGCCTGCTCGCAGTTGGTCGCGACCACCGACGTGTACCCGGCCTCGTCCAGGGCGGTGGTCATGGCGTGCAGCGGGTCCGCGGGGTCGGGCGCCGGATGCAGCCCGCGCATCGTCCACACCTGCGTCATCGCGGGCGGCGCCACGCGCTCGGCGGCGTACCGGGGGTTGGCGTCCTGCAACGCCTCCAGCCAGTTGTTGATCATCGGCAGGTTGACCGGATCCCGCGCCGCCCGCGCCGGGCACTCCCCCGCCGCGGCGACGCGCTCCGCCTCCGCCTCGATCCCGCTCAGGGTCCGGGTCACAAGTTGCCTCCTCAGCGCGGGACGCGGGGTAGGGACAGGCCGGTCTGCGCGATGAGTTCGCGCTGGATCTCGTTGACGCCGCCGCCGAAGGTGAGCACCAGGTTGCGCTTGGCCTGAGTGTCCAACCAGGACAGCAGCTCGCCGTCCGGGTCGCCGTGCCGGGCGACCACCTCCTCCAGCTCCTGCCCGAGGCGCTGTACCCAGACCGAGCCGTACACCTTGGTGGCCGAGGCGTCCGCCACCCGTACCGTGTCCGCGGCGGCCACCTGCCAGTTGAGCAGCTCGTTCACCCGCACGCAGGCGTACGAGCGGGCCAGGGCCTGGCGCACGTCCGGCTGCTCCAGCAGTGGCCGCCCGTCCGGACCGGTACGCCGCGCCGCCCAGGCGCGTACCCGCTCGTGCAGCGCGGCCAGCCGCCCCGCCGGGCCGAGCATCACCCGCTCGTGGTTGAGCTGCGTGGTGATCAGGCGCCAGCCGGCGTTCTCCGCGCCCACCAGCATCCCGGCCGGTACCCGCACGTCGGTGTAGTACGTGGCGTTGACGTGGTGCGCCCCGTCGCAGGTGATGATCGGCGTCCACGAGTAGCCGGGGCTGCGGGTGTCCACGATGAGGATGGAGATGCCCCTGTGCCGGGGCGCGTCCGGGTCGGTCCGGCAGGCGAGCCAGATGTAGTCCGCCTCGTGCGCGCCGGTGGTGAACGTCTTCTGCCCGTTGACCAGGTACCCGTCCCCGTCGCGTACCGCCCGGGTGGTCAGCGCCGCGAGGTCGGTACCCGCGCCCGGCTCGGTGTACCCGATGGCGAAGTGCACCTCGCCGGCCAGGATCCGGGGCAGGAAGTGCTCCTTCTGCTCCGGGGTGCCGTACGCCATCAGCGTCGGGCCCACGGTCTGCAGGGTGACCGCGGGCAGCGGGATGTCGGCGCGGGCCGCTTCGTTGACGAAGATCTGCTGCTCCACCTGGCCGAAGCCGCGCCCGCCATACTCCGCCGGCCAGCCCACGCCCAGCCAGCCGTCGCGCCCCATCCGGCGGACCACCTCGCGGTACGCCTCGCCGTGCCGCTCGTGCAGCACGACCGCCCGCTCCTGCGGGGACATCAGCGCGCTGAAGTACTCGCGCAGTTCGTCGCGCAGGGCGCGCTGCGCCGGCGTCAGGTCGATGAACATGCCACCCCACCGAGCAGGTCGAGGCGGTACGAGGTACCGCCGAGCAGCCGGACCAGGTCCTTGAGCAGCGAGGAGTGCCGGTGCAGCGGGTAGCTCGCGTCGACACCGGTGCCACCGTGCAGGTGGTGGCAGGTCCGCATGGCCGGCGGCGCCTCGCTGGCCAGCCAGTACGCCGCCACCGCGAGGTCCGCGTCGGGCTCGGCGCCGGTACCCAACCGCCAGCAGGCCGAGAGCGCGGCCAGGTGCAGTGTGCGCGCGGTGATGTAGACGTCGGCGACCTGCTGGGCGACCGCCTGGAACTCGGCCAGCGGCCGGCCGAACTGCCGCCGGGAGCCGAGGTGCGCGGCGGTCAGCGCGAGCGCCCCGGCCAGCGCGCCGTCACCGGTGGCGCAGGCGCCCGCCACCGCGTACCGGTACAGGTCGGCCACGGCCTCCGGTGCGGCGTCGCCGAGCAGGCCGGCGGCGGTCGCCCCGTCCAGGGCCAGCGTGTACTCGGGCGTGCCGGCCGAGCTGAACGACTGTCGCAGGTGGACACCCGGGGCGGCGGGGTCGACCAGGGCCACCGCCACACCGTCCGATGTGGACACCGGCACCAGGATGCGCTGCGCCTGCACCGCGTACGGCACGCCCACCTTGGTGCCGTGCAGCTCCAGCCCGGGGCCGGCGGTGGTACGCGGGGCGGCCGGCATCGGCTCCGACGGCTCGTGCAGCGCCGCGGTCAGCACCGTACCCGAGGCGAGCAGCTGGCGCTGCTGGTCCCGGCTCCCCCAGCGGGCCACCGGGAGTACGCCCAGCGCCAGCGTGGCCAGCGCCGGTACCGCCGCCGCCCGGCGCCCCACCTCGGCCAGTACCGCGGCCACCTCGGCGGCGCCCAGCCCGTCCCCGCCCAGCCACTCCGGTACCGCGAGCGACAGCACCCCGGCCCGGCCCAGCTCCTTCCAGGCCAACTCGGCCGGCGCGCCGTCCAGCACGTCCCCGGTCACCTGGGCGGCTGCCCGTTGCGCCTCGTCCAGCTCGAAATCCACCCGCTCAGCTCCCCTCGGTGTGGCGGGGCAGGCCCAGCACCTGCTCGGCCACCAGGCTCATCAGGATCTGCGTTGTCCCACCGGCGATGCTCAGGCAGCGGGTGAGCAGGAACTGGTGCACCGGCTCCCCGGCCGCGCCGTCGGTGGTCGCACCGTCCACTCCGGACAGCAGCAGGGTCGCCTCGGCGACCGCCTGCCGTTGCGCCACCCCGACCAGCTTGGCCACGGCGGCACCGGCCCGCTCCGCGCGCCCGTCCAGCCGGGCCAGGGTGCGGCGCAGGTCCAGCAGGGACACCGCCAGCCCGTCCGCGACCAGCCCACCGACCCGGTCCAGTACGCGCGGGTCGGCCTCGCGCCCGGCCGCGCGTACCGCCGCGAGCAGCTGCTCCACCTCGTCACCCAGGGAGGAGCCGCGCCCGATCGCCACCCGCTCGAACGCGAGCGTGCCCCGGGCCAGCCGCCAGCCGTCCCCGGGCGCCCCCACCAGGCAGTCGTCGGGTACGAACACGCCGTCCAGGAAGACCTCGTTGAACACCGCCCGGCCGGTCAGCTCGCGCAGCGGGCGTACCCGTACCCCGGGATCCCGCATGGCGACGAGGAAGTAGCTCAGCCCGCGGTGCTTGGGCGCGGCCGGGTCGGTACGGGCCAGGCAGATGCCCCAGTCCGCGGTACCGGCCAGCGAGGTCCACACCTTCTGCCCTGAAAGGCGCCACCCGCCCGGTACCCGCTCCGCGCGGGTGCGTACCGAGGCCAGGTCCGAGCCGGCCTCGGGTTCGCTGAACAGCTGGCACCAGGTGATCTCGCCGCGCAGCGAGGGGCCGGCGAACCGCTCCCGCTGCGCGTCGTTGCCGTGCCGCAGGATGGTCGGTACCGCCCAGGCGCCGATGCCGAGGTCCGGCCGCTCCAGCCCGGCGCTGTGCAGCTCCGCGTCGAT
>DATEJJ010000164.1:0-2228 GCA_035278125.1 Rugosimonospora sp. | reverse complement strand
AGCGACTCGGCCGCCGCGTCACCCTCCGCGCCGGCCAGCGCGTCGCCGGCCCGCTCCTCCACCACCGTGCGCAAGGCGTCACCCGCGCCGACCGTGGTGCTCGGCACGCTGTCCTACAGCGACCTGGTCGCGTACTGCCAGGACACCAACAGCGGGATGGCCTGGCCGCCCGGGCACAACCACGACTCCTGGACCTGCCTGGCCAACCACAACCAGCGCCAGGACTTCAGCCCGACCGACGTGTGCCAGTGGCGGTACCACGACGGCACCGCCCGCGCGCAGGTCGGCGACCTCAACGACCCGACCACCTGGCGCTGCCGCGGCTGACCCGGCGGCGCAGCGGGCGGTCAGCCCAGCCAGCCCGGGCGGACCAGCCCCGCCTCGTACGCGAACACCACCAGTTGCGCCCGGTCCCGCGCGTTCAGCTTGATCATCGCGCGGCTCACGTGCGTCTTGGCGGTGGCGGGACTGACCACCAGCCGGTCGGCGATCTCCTCGTTGGACAGCCCCTCGCCGACCAGCGCCATCACCTCGCGCTCCCGGTCGGTGAGCACGGCCAGGTTCTTGGGGGTACGCGGAGCCCGGGCGCGGGACGCGAACTCGGCGATCAGCCGCCGGGTCACCCCGGGCGAGAGCAGCGCGTCCCCGCCGGCCACCGCGCGTACCCCGCGCAGCAGGTCCACCGGCTCGGTGTCCTTGACCAGGAACCCGCTGGCGCCCACCCGCAGCGCCTCGAACACGTACTCGTCCAGATCGAACGTGGTCAGGATGACGATCCGTACCCCGGCCAGGTCCGGGTCGGCCGCGATCCGTCGGGTCGCCTCCAGCCCGTCCAGCCCGGGCATCCGGATGTCCATCAGCACCACGTCCGGCCGCTCCGCGGTGGCCAGCCGTACCGCCGCCGCCCCGTCCGCGGCCTCCCCGACGACCTCGATGTCCTCCTGCGCGTCCAGCAGCGCCCGGAACCCGGCGCGTACCAGCGCCTGGTCGTCGGCGAGCAACACCCTGATCATGTGCCTCCCTCGCGTCCGGCGCACCCCGGCACCGGCAGTACCGCCTCCACCCGGAACCCGCCCGCCGGTCCGGCACCCGCGCCCAACGTGCCGCCCAGCGCCGCGGCCCGGGCCCGCATGCCGGCCAGCCCGCTGCCCGACTCCAGGTCACCGGCGGGCCCGCCACCGTCATCGTCCACCCGTACCGTCAGCGCCGCCGGCCCGTACCCGATGGTCACCGTCGCGGTGGCACCGGTACCCGCGTGCCGCCGCACGTTGGTCAGCGCCTCCTGCGCGATCCGGTACGCCGCCCGGTCCAGCTCCGGCGGCAGCTCGCGCGGCTGCCCGTCGACCACCAGCCGGGTGGTGGTCCCTTCGATCAGCGCGCTCAGGTTGGTCAGGCTGGGCGCGGGCGCGCGCGGCGCCGCCTCGTCCTCGGAGCGCAGCACCCCGAGCACCGCGCGCACCTCGCGCAGCGCCTCGGCGCTGGCCTGCTTGATCGCCGCCAGCGCGGCGCGCGCCTGCTCCGGCCGCTCGTCCATCAGGTGCAGCCCCACCCCGGCCTGCACGTTGATCAGCGACAGGTGGTGGCCGAGCACGTCGTGCAGCTCCTGCGCGATCCGCAGCCGCTCCTCGCTGGCCTGCCGGCGCTGCTGCTCGGTGCGGCTGCGCTGCTGCTCGGCCCTGGCCCGCGCCATCTCGGCCAGCGCCTGGGTACGGTTACGCACCGCCTCGCTCACCGCGAGCGTGACCAGGCACCACGCGGCCACCGCGACCGCTCCGCCCAGGGTCGGGTGCTGCAGCTTCACCCCGCCGACCGAGTGCACCAGCCAGCCGGCGCTCGCGAACAGGGCGTACCCGACGCCGACGGCGATCCACGCGGCCCGGCGCTGCCCGGCGATGACCGCGCCCCCGGCGGCGAACAGCAGCGCCAGGAAGACCGGCCCGTACGCGTACGCGGCCAGGAAGTAGACCAGGTTCGCGGCGAGCGCCACGACCAGCACCGGTACCCGGTGGTGCAGCCGGAACAGCAGGGCCACCGGCCCGGCCAGCAGCAGCGCGTACGCGACCACGTCCAGCGGGCGCGCGGTGAGCTGGTTGTGCTGGGCGGCCCGGGTACCGAAGACCTGGATCAGCCCGATCACGATCGGCAGGAACGGGCGCCCGTGACGCCGCTCCCGGTGCTCGTCGCCCACCCAGGGCGGCCGCCCGCCCGCCCACGGTGGCCGCCCGCCC
>DATEJJ010000163.1:0-5027 GCA_035278125.1 Rugosimonospora sp. | reverse complement strand
GTTGCCGTGCCCGGTGAGATGCATGTGGTACCCGAGTTCCTTGTGGACGGTGGTGCGGCGCGGATACAGGCGCACGCCGCCTGGGACGAGCTGATCGACACGCTGGTCGACTACGACCTCCCGGTGGATCAGGCGGAAACGCCGCGGGTAACGGTGGAGCGGCTGGTCAAGCAGCTGCGGCTGGTCGAGGGTGCGCGGGACGGGGTACGGCTGCTGGGCCGGGCCGAGGAGCGGGCCAGGTACGCGCGCAGCCCGCTCGGCGACGTGCGGCTGGGTACCGCCATCCGCGACGTGCGGCGCGCCATCGCGGGGTACGTCACCCGGCGTACCCGGCTGCGTGCGGTACTGCTGCCCCCGTCCGTGGTACGCCGCTGGCGGGACCGGTCGGGCGAGGCGTTCATCAGCGCGGTCACCACGGCCGGCCGGCGGCGGGACGAGCTGGCGAGGCGGTTCTCCCCGCGCCGTGTGCTGCCCGGTCGGGCCGGCGGCCGGTAGCTCACACCCGGGCCAGTACGCCGATCGCGGCGCGTACCGGCAGGTAGTCCGCGACCGCGGCGAAGCTCATGTCGCTGCGGCACAGCCGGCCGAACATCGCCCAGCCGTTCGGCGTGCCCACCACGGTGTGGAAGGCGCCCGGGTGCCGGGCGAACGCGGCCAGCATCCGCCGCCCGGCGCGCATCTCCGGCACCAACTCCCGGTCCACCGCCTCCGCGTAGCCGTCCAACTCCCGGTCGAACTCTGCGTCGCTGCCGCCCGTCACCGCGCGGGCCGCGGCCGTACCCGCGAACGAGCCCGAGCGCAGCGCGAAGCTGATCCCCTCGCGGGTCCACGGTTCGAGCAGCCCGGCGGCGTCCCCGGTGACCAGGATCCGGCCCCGGCGCAGCGGCGAGTCGCCGGTACGGCAGCGGGTCAGGTGCCCGGAATCCTGCAGCCGTTCCGCCTCCGCCAGGGACAGTCGCGCCAGGAAGTCCCGCAGGTACGCCCGGGTCGCCTCGCCCTGCCCGCGTGCGGCGATCACGCCGACCGTGAGGCGGTCCGACTTGGGGAACACCCACGCGTACGAGCCCGGGATCGGGCCCCAGTCCAGGTGCAGCCGGTGCCGCCACCGCTCCTGCTCCGCCGCCGGTACCCGCAGCTCCACCTCGAGCCCGAGGTCCACCTGGTCGAACCGGACGCCCACCTCCCGGGAGCTGACACCGGACGAGCCGTCCGCGCCGATCACCACCCGGGCGCGTACCTCGTCCCCGCCGGCCAGCCGTACCACCGCGTGGTCGCCGCTCTGCGTCACCGAGCGGACCACCGAGCGCTCCCGTACCACCGCGCCCGCGGCCACCGCCGCCCGGCACAGCGCGTCGTCGAACTCGTCCCGCAGCACCATGCTGAGCAGCGGCTGCCGGGCGCGACGGGTGAACCCCCGCCGCCCGTTGTGGGTGAAGGTCGCGCTGTCGATCCAGTCCCGCGCCGGTACCGTCACCCAGCCCGCCACCGTGGCCAGCGACGCACCGATCAGGCCACCGCCGCACGTCTTGTACCGGGGAAACGCGGCCCGCTCCAGCACCAGCGTGCGCGCTCCACCCAGGGCCGCGCCCCGGGCCGCGGCCAACCCGGCCGGGCCCCCGCCGACCACCGCGACATCCCACTCTTCGGGCTTCATCAGTTGATAGTTTCGCCCAGAACCGGCCCGGAGCAGCGTCGTGGGGCTGGGCCCTGCCGGCCCGGCCCCACGAGCGTCATCTCGGGTGTGCTGTTCGCCGCGGCGATCGCCGCTAGCGGCTGTCCTCCGGGCGCTGCCGCCAGCGCTCCTCCAGCCGATCGATCAGGGAGTTGCGCCGGCGGGTGCTGCGGCTCGCCGTGCCGTTGACGGCGCGCAGTTCGACACCGTGCGCGCGGCGCAGCGAACTCAGGCCGAACGCCGCGGCACCGAGCATGACCACGAACCCGGCGACGCTCAGCCCGACCCCATTACTCACGCCAAAGACGACTAGCGCCAGACCGGCAACAACGAGAGCGGCGGCGACAATCAGCCGACGTCGGGCGTGGAAGCGCGGGTCGGTGGCGCGCACGGCCGAGGCAAACTTGGGATCCTCGGCAAGCGACCGCTCGATCTGCTCGAACAGCCGCTGCTCGTGTTCCGACAGCGGCACGGCACTCCTCCCCGGTCGTCAGAGTCGATCCACGGTGGGTCGACAGACCGTGACAGCCAGGTGGCTGCTTCCTAGCAAGTCTACGAGGGGGTAAGCATGTCGAAAAGCGGGACGTCCGTCAGGGCTCGTGATTTTCCTCGGACGGCAAGGATAGGCCGGACGGCGAAGAACCGGGCATGCCGGACCATTCCGGCTCGCTCACCCGACCGCCGCCGCTGAGCAGGCTCGCCGGCCGTACCGCGGCGGCGCCGAACCGTGCCACGGCCGCGTCGGCGGCCAGCTCCGCCTCCCGCCAACCCCGCTCCCGGGCGCCGAGGGCCGGCTGCCGGGGCGCGCCGCTCGCACCTGTCAACCCCTCTACGCGTACCCCGATCAATCTGATCTTGCCGCCCGGCCGCAACGCTTCGTATAGGGCCCAGGCGGTTTCGAAGATCTCCCGGGTCACGTCGGTCGGCAGCGGCAGCGTGCGGGACCGGTTCAGCGTGCGGAAGTCGGCCATCCGGACCTTGATGGTGATCGTGCGGCCCACCTGCCCGGCGCCGCGCAGCCGGCCGGCGGCCTTCCCCGACAGCGCCAGCACGGTGCGGCGTAACAGGTCGGCATCGTCCACGTCGGTGTCGAAAGTGGTCTCCGCCCCGATCGACTTCTCCACGTGCTCCGGGACCACGGCGCGCGGGTCCCGCCCCCACGCCAGCTCGTGCAGGTGGGTGGCGGCCGCCTCGCCGAGCGCGGCGCGGATCATGGCGATCGGCGCCTGCGCGATGTCCCGCACGGTGGACAGGCCGAGCCGGCGCAGCGTCTCCGCGCTGCGCTCGCCCACGCCCCACAGCGCGGCCACCGGCAGCGGGTGCAGGTAGTCGAGCACCCGGTCGGCCGGAACCACCACCATGCCGTCCGGCTTGGCCCGGGTGGAGGCGAGCTTGGCCACGAACTTGCTCGGCGCCACCCCGACCGAACAGGTCAGCGACTGCTCGGCGGCGACCCGGCGGCGGATTTGCGCGGCGATCCCGGCCGGCGGGCCGAGCAGCCGGCGCGCACCGGACACGTCCAGGAACGCCTCGTCCAGGGAGAGCGGCTCGACCAGGGGAGTGACCTCGCGGAAGATCCGCATGACCGCCCGGGACGCGGCCATGTACTCGGTGAAGTCAGGCGGCAGGAAGATCGCGGCCGGGCAGAGCCGGCGGGCCCGGGTGCTGGGCATGGCGCTGCGCACGCCGTACCGCCGGGCCTCGTAGCTGGCCGAACTGACCACGCCGCGCGGGCCGATGCCGCCCACCACGACCGGCTTGCCGCGCAGCTCCGGGCGGCGGCGTACCTCCACCGAGGCGTAGAACGCGTCCATGTCCACGTGCAGGATCGGGCAGCCGCTGTCGTCGGCGTCGGGTCCGAAGCCCGGCGCGCCACCCCGCGGTACCTCCTGGCTGCGCCCCACGCGCTCAGGTTAACCGGCACCCCCGACAGTTCCCCGGACCACGATCAGCGGGATGTCCATCTCGGTGGCCGTGTACGAGCCGTGGTAGCCCACCAGCGCCGACACGATCGGCGGCTCGTGCGCCGAGGCCAGCACCGCGTACGTGCCCTGGCAGGCGACCACCACGTCACCGATACGCTCCCGGTGCGCCGGCGGTACCGGGCCGAACCAGCCCGTGGCCAGCGCCTCCTCCCGGCTGGCCACCCATGCCGCCTCGCCGAGCACCGCACGCCACGCGGCCAGCACGTCGTCCAGCGCGCCCGGCTCGGTGTGCAGGTACCGGACCCGCGGCTCGCCCGCCACGACCCGTACCCCGGCCGCCAGTCGGGCATCGGTGTCGATGTCGAAGCGCTGCTCGGCGGGTACGTTCAGCTGGCCGTGATCGGCCGTGACCAGCAGGGCCGCGTCCGCCGGCAGCCCGCCGACCAGGACGCCCAGGAGCCGGTCCACCTCGCTCGCGGCCGCCTGCCACGGCTCCGAGCCCACCCCGAACACGTGCCCGGTGGTATCCAGCACCGGGTGGTACCCGTACACGAGTGCGGGCGCCTCGGCGGACAGCGCGGCGAGCATCTCCGCGCCCAGCGCGTCCACATCGGCCGCGCCCCGGTACCCGGCGCCCCGGTAGGCCGCCACGGTCAGCCCGGAACCGGCGAACTCCGGCCGGCTCACCACGCTCACCGCCACCCCGGCCGCCCGGGCCCGGTCGAACTGCGTGGGTACCGGCTGCCACCACGCGGGATCCGGGTCGCCACGCCAGTCGATGTGGTTCAGCACCCGGGTGGTACCCGGGATGTTCACGGTGAAGCCCAGCACACCGTGCTCGCCGGGCGGGACGCCGGTACCCAGGCTGACCAGGCTCACCGGCGTCGTCGAGGGGAAACCGCAGGTCAACGGCGTGAGTACGCCCAGCCTGCCGGCCACCACGTCGGCCATCACCGGCGCCACCTCGGCCACGGCCGGCAGCAGGTGGTACCCGAGCCCGTCCACCAGGAGCACCGCGATCCGGCGTACCCCGTCCAGCGCCGGTACCAGCCCGAGCGGATCCGGCCCACCCGCGAGTACCGACACCGCGCTGGGCATGACGTCGGCCAGGCTCCCCGCGCCGTACCGCGGCGCGACCAGGTCACTCATGCCGGGCGGCGGGCGAACAGGTGCAACTGGGTGGCGATGTCCCGGTATGGCGGCTGGTCGGACGCGGCCACCTCGAACGCGAGTACCCCGTCCGGGTCGGCGTCGGCGAGCGCACCGGGTACCAGATCGGCTGCCACGCGTACCCCATGGATCTTCTCCACCGAAAGGCCCGCGGAGGCCAGCAGCGCGGCGGCGGACCCGGCGTCGAAGCGCCGCCGCAGCTTGTCCCCGGGCCCCACCCGCCCGTCGGGCGCCGCGAGCAGCGCGGTGGCCGCGTCGAA
>DATEJJ010000162.1:0-3572 GCA_035278125.1 Rugosimonospora sp. | reverse complement strand
CGTTGACCGCGGCCGCCGCCTCGAAGGCGCGCCGGAACCGGTGCCGCGTCGGCCACTGGGCGCTGGCCACCCCCATCACGAGGACTCCGGCCAGGCTCCACAGGCCCACCACTGTCGGCAGCGCGAAGTGGTCCGCGAGCGCGCCGCAGCTGAAGATCGCGACACCCTGCAGCACCAGTACGCCGCTCTGCATGATGCCGAACGCCCGCGCCCGGAAGGCGTCCGGCAGCGCCTGCACGAACAGGCTGTTGGCGGTGGGGAACAGGCCGGCCGCGGCGAAGCCGCAGACGGCGGTCATCACCATGATCACGACAGCGGGCGGGTCGAGCAGCGCCGGTACCACGGCCAGCGGGACCAGCACCGCCAGCGGCCGGATCAGCCGGCGCCGGTCCTGCGGTGGCAGCAGCCGGGTGACGAGCAGGCCGCCGAGGATGAAGCCCGCCGGGTACCCGGCCATGATCAGCCCCTGGTCCAGCCCGGCACCGGTCGGGTCGCCGTGCGACAGGTGCCCGGCCCACGCCGCGGCCAGACCCTCCGGCACCGTGGTGAACAGCATCAGCGCGAAGATCAGTACCGCGATGGCGCGCAGCACGTCGCTGCCGAAGACCATCCTGAAGCCCTGCCCGGTCTCCCGTAGCAGGTGCGTGCGCTGGGCCCGGACCGCCGCCGGCTGGTACGCGCGGATGCGCAGCCGGACCAGCAGCCCGGACAGTACGAACGTGGTGGCGTCCAACAGCAGCGCGGCGTGCGGGTGGAACGCGGCCAGGCTGGCGCCGGTCACGTACCCGGCCAACTGCGCGGCCTGGCTGGTGATGTTCTGCAGCACCAGAGCCTGCGCGTACCGGTCGCCCTCGACCAGGCGCGGCGTCAGCGCGGAGCGGGCCGCCTCGAACGGCGGGTTGAGCAGCGCGGTCGTGAACAGCAGCACGAGCATCGCGGGTACCGGCATGCCGGGGATGGCGACCAGGGCGACGAGGCCGGCGCGGAACACGTCGCAGATGACCATGACCCGGCGGAACGGGTTCCGCTCGGCCAGGGCGGCCAGCACCGGGCCGCCCAGCACCCAGGGAACGTAGCCGATCGCGAACGTGGCCGCGGATACGGCGACGGAGCTGGTCTTCTGGTAGACGAGCGCGGCCACCGCCGCCTTCGCGATGTAGTCGCCGACCCAGGAGAGCAGGGTCGCGGCGTACAGCGCGCGGAACTCGCGGCTGGAGAAAACCTCCCGGAAGGTGGCGGGGCGCTCGGTCGGCTCCCTCTTCTTGCGGTAGCGGTGACGAGCGGCCGCGCGCTTCTCCTCAGACACCGGTGAGCCCTTCCACGGTCACGACATCGGCGTCGAGCGCACTGTCGAGCACAGTTGGCAGATCCTTACGGTGAGGAGCGGCCAGGGGTCGCGCTGAGCGTGCCTTTCGAAAAGTCTGCCCGATCATCCGAGCTGGCGCTAGGGCGAACGGGTGGTTTCAAGGGTATTCGATAGGACGAACGGACGATATACGACTAGCCGCCTGTCGCGCTACCGTGGCTGGTCGGTCAGTCGACCGTACGCTCTTCGGGTGGGTCGCTCGCGCTCATCCCAGGGCCGGCGGGGCGTACCGTCACCCGCCCGGCGGCCGGCGGCCCGGTCACCACGCCCGCGCCGCCCAGCGCCTCGGTCAGCCGGCGGCGCAGTTCGCGGCCCACCCGCCACTGCACGTCGGAGTTGGTCTTCACCTGGGTACGCACCAGCACGCTGTCCGCCGTGATCTGTTCCACACCCAGCACCTCGGGCCCCTCCAGCAGGTCGTCCGTCCATTCCGGATCGTCGGACATCCCGCCGGCCGCCAGCCGGAGCACCTCCATCGCGCGGTCGATGTCGGCGAAGCCGACGGGTATGTCCACTACCGTCATCGACCAGCCCTGACTTTTGTTACCGACCCGCACGATCTCCCCGTTGCGGATGTACCAGAGCACCCCGCGGCTGTCACGGATCGTGGTGATCCGCAGCCCGACCGCCTCCACCGTGCCGCTCGCCTCGCCGACGTCGACCACGTCGCCCACCCCGTACTGGTCCTCCAGCAGCATGAACAGGCCGGCGATGAGATCCTTGACCAGGCTCTGCGCGCCGAAGCCCAGGGCCACCCCGGCGATGCCGGCGCTGGCCAGCAGCGGCGCCAGGTCCAGCCCCAGTTCGGAGAGGATCATGAGACCGGCGATCGAGAACACCACGGCGGTGGCGGTACTGCCCAGCACCGAGCCGATCGCGGCGGCCCGCTGCCGGCGCCGTTCCGGGAAGATCCCGGCGACCTCCTGCAGCGAGGAGGGCAGCTTCTCCCGTAGCGGCCTGAGCACCGCCGGTACCTGCCCCTCGCCGGTGGTGCGGACCAGCCGGTTGATCAGCCGGTGCAGCAGGAACCGGAAGATCAGCGCGATCACCAGGATCAGCAGGATCCGCAGCGGCTTGACGAAGAAGTAGTAGCCGCCGGTGGCCAGCCAGACATTGCTCGTGTGGTCGATGAGCCAGCGGCACGTCTCGTCCGCGGTCGGGCACGCCGGCGTTGCCGTCGGGCTGGGTACCGGCGACGGGGCCTGCAGGAAGCTCACGCTGCCTTCGTACCGCATCCGGCAGGCGCGGGCACAGGCACCCCTTGGGCAGCCATCCCGTGGACCGGTGCCGTGCGGCGCACCGTCACGCAGGATTAACCAGTGAGGTGCGAATAGTACGTGCATTCGCGAGATCTATCGGGGACTATTGGGCCACGAGTAGTGTCCGGACAAGGGCGGAGACGAACCGGCACGACGCGAAGAGGGTGAGTGCGATGCCTGACATACGACGCACACCGGGCTCGGCTGCCTTGGTGCTCAACCAGACGTACGAGCCGCTGTGTGTCGTGTCGGTGCGTCGCGCCGCCATCCTGGTGCTCGCGGCCAAGGCCGTGTGCGTCGCCGACGGGGACGGTTTCCTGCACAGTGCCCGGGAGGCGCTGCCGGTACCGTTGGTGATCCGGTTGACCCGGTACGTCCGCGTCCCGTACCGCACCCACGTCGGCCTGTCCCGCCGGGCGATCTTCGCCCGGGACGGCGGGCGGTGCGCGTACTGCCGCGGGCCGGCCGAGACCATCGACCATGTACTCCCACGCAGCCGGGGCGGCCGGCACTCATGGGAGAACGTGGTGGCCGCCTGCGCCCGGTGCAACCACACCAAGGGAGACCGAACGCCAGCCGAACTCGGCTGGCGTTTACCGACTCCGCCCGCGGCACCCAAGGGCCTGGCCTGGCGGGTGCTCGGCCACCGTACCCCCGACCCGCGCTGGGCCAACTGGCTGGAGCTCCCCGAAGCCGCCTGACCCTGGCCGCCCCCCGCGGCGGATCCGGCGGCGGCCTCCGCTACCGTTGATCCTGTTCGTGTCTTGCCGAGGCTGGGGGCGTAGAGCTTGTCCATCGCAGAGACGCTGCTGATTTTCGTCGGAAGCCCGGTCGCCATAGTCCTGCTCGTCTACGCCCTGGTCTACGGCACCGGCGGGCGCCGGACCAGCAAGCGGTACCGGCCGGGCCGGCCGTTCACGTTCGCGCCGGTGTGGTTCATCGCCGCT
>DATEJJ010000161.1:0-3686 GCA_035278125.1 Rugosimonospora sp. | reverse complement strand
GCGTTCTGAGCGTTCTGGGCCTGCTGAGCGTTCTGGGCCTGCTGCGCGTTCTGGGCCTGCTGCGCGTTCTGGGCGGCGGCGTTCGCGGCCGCGGCAGTCGGGGTCGCTGCGGCAGCGGCGGCGTTCGCGTTCTGGGCGGCGGCGGCCTGCGCGGCGGCCGCGATGGCGGCGCGAGTCGCCGCGTTCGCCTGGCCCGTCTGGCCGTTCCCGTTCGCCAGGTAGTGGCTCAGCACGTTGTCACTCTGGTCCATGTCCACCAGCGAGAAGTCCCGCACCGTCGGGCAGGGCATGCCGTCCTTCGCCGTACCCAGCGCCGGTATCACCAGCTGACCCGCCTGGACCGCCGCGTTCGCCGCCGTGAAGAAGTTGGGCGCGTTGCAGTACGCGAACTCGCCGAAAACCGAATTCTCCATCCCGTTCACGCAGTTGCCCTGCTTCAACGCGTTCGTGTCGTCGGCCGCCTTGAGGGTGAGATTCTGGCCGTTGAAGCCGAACCACAGACCCACGGTCGAACCGGCCGGTACCGTCGCCGCGGCCGGCGCCGCGATCGGCTTCGTACCCGCGTCGATGACCAGCGGGTCGTACAGCGTGATGTTCCCGTTGGCGTCGATGATCGCGCCCTGCACGAAGGCCGACTGCGCGGCGTTCGCCTCGTTGCACGGGCCGTTGTTCTTGTTCGTGGCCATCAACTGGTACGGCGTGGCGAGGCCCGCCGCGGTCAACGGGTTGGCCGGTACGACCAGCGTGCAGTTCGGGTTGGGCGCGGCAGCGGCATTGCTGACCACCATGTAGGCGACGGTGCCCGCGGCAATGGTCGCCAGGGCGGCCACGATGCCGACCGGCTTGGTCATCCGACGGCGGGAACGCGCCGGTGCGGATGCCATGAACTGATCACGTGGTGACGGGTCGTAGATCGACGCTCCCGAGTGATCTTGAGCCATCACACGCCTCTCGTGACATTTGTCGGAGGCCGCCCACCGTCGCTCGTGTCCACCTGTCGACCGAACGAATCGCCCTTGGTGGCAACCACCCGCGAGCTTCCCCGCGAGCCGCAAAGCGGTCAAGCCGGCCACTATTACCGCCAGTCACGGAAAGCCGGTCTATTCCCTACAACACATTTACTAAAGTCGATTTCTATTCACACTCGTACCCTACAGTCCGTAGGGGTGAATGGCCTGCTCAACACCGGTTCCCCTGACCACAGCGTGTAGGGACGTAGGGCGGGGGCGGCCGGTCGGGGAGCCTGTACGGGACGTTACTTACGAGTACCCGCCCGTAAGTCTCACGTAAGCTACTCGGTCCGCAGCGCGATGACCGGGTCGAGCCGCCCCGCACGCTGGGCGGGTACCACGCCGAAGACGATGCCCACGCCGGCGGACACGCCGAACGCGAGCGCGATCGCCCACCAGGTCACCGCCGCCGGTACCGGGGACAGGGCGGACACGAGCAGGCCGCCGCCGATACCCAGCGCGATGCCGGTCACTCCCCCGGTGACGGTCAGCAGCACCGCTTCGAGCAGGAACTGCACGGTGATGTCCCGGGGGCGGGCGCCCACCGCCTTGCGCAGGCCGATCTCCCGGGTGCGCTCGCGCACCGACACCAGCATGATGTTGGAGACGCCGACGCCGCCGACGAGCAACGAGATACCGGCGATCGCGGCGAGTACCCCGGTCAGCACGCCCAGGATCTTCCCGAGTACGCCGAGAATCTGGTCCTGGGTCACCGCGCTGAACCGGGTACCCGGGTGGCGCTTCGCCAGCTCCGCCACGATCCGGGCACCGAGCGGGGCGAGCTGCGACTGGTCGTCGGCCCGGATGGCCATCCCGTCCACCCGGTTGGTACCGAAGAGCCGCTGCGCCGCGGTGATCGGGATGTGCACCTCCTGGTCCCGGTCCACGCCCAGGCTCTGGCCCAGCTGCGCGAACACGCCCACCACCCGGAAGCGCACCCCGGCCACGTCCATCTGCTGGCCCACCGGATCCCGGTCGCCGAACAGCGCCTGCGCCACGCCGTAACCGAGCACGGCGACCCGCCGGCCGGTGTCCACATCGGACCGGGTGAGGTACGCGCCGTGCGCCAGCGACCGCACGAACACCTGCGGGGTGCTCTCGGTCACGCCGAGCACGTTGGCGAACCGGGAGGCCGTACCGGCACGGACCGTCTCGCCCGAGGAGACCGTGGGTACCACCCGGTCCCGCCCCCCGGCCAGCCGGGCCACGACGTCCACATCGGACAGTGTCATCGGCGACAGGGTGGGCGCGTTGCCGAACGAGACCTGCCCGGGCACCACCAGCAGCAGGTTGGAGCCGAGTCCCTCCACTTCGGACTCGACCTCCTGCTTGGCGCCGGTACCGATGGCGACGAGTACCACCACCGCGGCCACGCCGATCACCACGCCCAGCATGGTCAGCCCGCTGCGTAGCCGGTTGGCGCGCAGCGCGTCCAGCGCGACCCGCCAGGCTTCGGCCAGTCTCATGTGGACACACCCGCCGAGTCGGAGACCACGACCCCGTCGCGCATCCGTACCTGCCGCCGGGCCCGCGCCGCCACTTCCTGGTCGTGCGTCACCAGCACCACGGCCACGCCGGAGGCCGCGTTCAGCGACTCCAGCAGCGCCAGCACGCCCGCGCCGGTGGCCGAGTCCAGGTTGCCGGTCGGCTCGTCGGCCAGCAGCAGGCTGGGCGAGGTGACCAGGGCGCGGGCGATGGCCACCCGCTGCTGCTCGCCGCCGGAGAGCTGGTTGGGCCGGTGGGTCAGCCGGTGCGCGAGCCCCACCTGCTCCAGCATCTCGACCGCGCGGCGGCGCCGGGCGGACGCGCGTACCCCGGCGTACACCAGGGGCAGGCCCACGTTCTCCACGGCGGAGGTACGCGGCAGCAGGTGGAACGACTGGAACACGAAGCCGATCGTCTGGTTGCGCAGCGTCGCGAGTTCGGCCGGGCCGAGCTGTGCCACGTCCCGCCCGCCGATGGCCAGCAGCCCGGTGGTCGGCCGGTCCAGCCCACCGAGCAGGTGCATGAGCGTGGACTTGCCGGAGCCGGACGGGCCGAGGATCGCCGTGTAGTCGCCGTGCTCCACGGTGAGCGAGACGCCGCGCAGGGCGGCCACCTCCACACCCTCCATCCGGTACACGCGGGTCACCTCCCGCGCCTCCACCGCCGCGGTCACGGTCACGGCAGCGACTGTCCGGCGCGTACCTTGTCGGCGCCGCGTACCACCAGCCGGTCCCCGGCGCGTACCCCGGACCGGATCTCCACCTCGTCCTGCCCCTGCACGCCCACGCTGACCGGCACCTGTACCGCCTTGCCGGCGCTGTCCGTCCACACCGCGTCGTGACCGTCCACAGTGAACACCGCGGCGGCCGGTACGGTCACCACGCCGTGCGCCTGCCGTACCGACAGGTGCGCCACCGCGCTCATCCCGGGCCGGGGCGTCGGGGCCGCCGAGCCGTCGGAGAACCGGCCGGCGCCCAGGGACAGCCGCACCCGGTACGCCACCCCGCCCCGCGCCGAGGTGGTGGGCAGCACGTCCACGGTGCGTACCGACGCCTGGTACGTGGCGCCCGGCGCGGCGTCCAGCTCCACGCTGGCGGCCACACCCGGGGCGACCAGGATGACGTCGGTCTCGTCCACGTCGGCGACCAGTCCCAGGTTGGACGTGTCCACAATGGTCGCCACCGGCGTACC
>DATEJJ010000160.1:0-10069 GCA_035278125.1 Rugosimonospora sp. | reverse complement strand
ACCGGGGCCCGCGCCCTCGGGCTCGGGCGCGCCGGGCGGCCCGGGGCACCAGCCACCCACCGACAACCTCACGTTCCTGCGCGGCGTGCAGCTCACCAACCGGCGCGGCGTGGCCGAGTTCGCCACCATCTACCCGGGCTGGTACCAGGGGCGCGCCATCCACATCCACGTGAAGGTGCACATCGGCGGCAGCATCGCGGCCGGCGCCTACACCGGCGGTCACGTCTCGCACACCGGCCAGTTCTACTTCGACGAGGGCGTCACCGAGCAGGTGGCCAAGCTGGCACCGTACAACACGAACACCACGACAAGAATCACCAACGCACAGGACTTCATCTACGCCAACGGCGGCTCGGCCGGCCTGCTCGCGCTGGCGCCACTGCGGCACGACCACCCGCCCGTTCCCGGCGGGATGGTGGGCACCATCACCGTGGCCGTGAACCCGGCCGCGACGCCCGCTCCCGTCTGATGCACCGCGGAGCCGGCGGTCGGCGCGTGGCCGCCGGCTTCGCGACACTCTCCACCGATCAGTGCAACCGTTCGCGCGTGCCGGAGGTCCGTTAAGGGTTAAGGGAGGAAAAAACTGAGCTGGCGCCAGCACTCCACCACAGGGAGGACGTGCATATATGAGGCTCAGGGGAAGGGTGGTGGCCGCCGGTACGGCCGCCGCCGCCCTCGTGCTAGCGGGCTGCAATTCGGGAGGTGGTGGGAGTACGGGCAGCGCGGCGTCGCCCGGTACCGCCGCGTTCAACTCGGCCGTCACCGGCATCGCGAACCCGTCCACACACAAGGGCGGGATACTCAAGCTGGTGACGGATTCCGACGCCGACTCGTACGACGGCGCGCGGTTCTACTACGCGTGGATGTTCAACTTTTCGCGGTTCTACCTGCGCACCCTGGTGACCGCGGCGGCGGTGCCGGGCAAGGGCTCGCTGAAGCTGGTCAACGACCTGGCGCAGAGCCAGGACGTCAGCTCGGACGGGCTGACGTACACGTACAAGTTGAAGAGTGGCATCAAGTTCGAGGACGGCACGCCCATCACGTCCAAGGACGTCAAATACGGCATCGAGCGGGTGTTCGCACAGGACACCATCCCCGGTGGCCCGACGTACCTGCCCGCGGCGCTGGACGAGGGGCAGCACTACCCGGGCCCGTACAAGGACACCGACCCGAACCACCTGGGCCTGAAGTCGGTCCAGACGCCGGACGACAGCACCATCGTGTTCAAGCTGGCCACACCGGACGCGAGCTTCCCGTACAAGCTCAGCATGGGCGGCGCCGCGCCGGTACCGCAGGCGCGCGACACGAAGGCCAAATACACCAGCCACCCGGTGGCCTCCGGACCCTACAAGTTCAAGGAGTACCAGCCGGGCAAGAGCCTGGTCCTGGACCGCAACCCCAACTGGGACCCGGCGACGGACAGCGTGCGCAAGGCGCTGCCGGATGAGATACAGCTCACCGTCATCAGCAGCGACGAGGAGAAGGACGCGCAGTTGCTGGACGGTACCGCGAACATCGACGTGAACCAGGTGGGCGTGCAGCCGGCGACGCAGGCGAAGGTGCTGTTGAACCCGGACCTGAAGAAGAACGCGGACAACCCGACCACGGGCTTCACCCGGTACGTCGCGATGAGCACGAAGGTGGCGCCGCTGGACAACATCGAGTGCCGCAAGGCGGTGCAGTACGCGACGGACAAGGTGGCGCTGCAGACGTCGCGGGGCGGACCGACCGCGGGTGGCGACATCGCACCCTCGATGATCCCGCCGAACCTCAGCGGGTACGACCCGAGCCTGCAGCCGTTCACCGGCGCCGGGGGCAAGCCGGACCTGGCCAAGGCCAAGGCCGCGCTGGCCGCGTGCGGCAAGCCGAACGGCTTCACCACCGTCATCGCGACGCAGAGCACGGCGAAGGGCAAGGCGGCCGCGGAGGCGCTGCAGCAGGCGCTGGCGAAGGTGGGCATCACCGCCACCATCGACGCCACCGACCCGTCGCCGTACTACTCCAGCACCGTCGGCACGCCGTCCAACGTGCTGCGCAAGGGGTACGGGCTGATGGTGATGGGCTGGGGTTCGGACTACCCGACCAACGACGGGTTCCTGCAGGTGCTCGTGGACGGCCGGAAGATCCAGCCGAGTGGTGGCAACAACAACGTCTCGGAGCTGAACGACCCGGCCATCAACGGCCTGATCGACCAGGCGGTCAGGGAGACCGACCCGGCCAGGAGCGCCGAGCTGTGGAAGCAGATCGACAAGCTGGTGATGGACTCCGCCACGCTGATGCCGTTCGTCTTCGACAAGGCGCTCAACTACCGGAGCCCGAAGACGACCAACGTGTACGTGGCCGCGTGGGTGGGTCAGTACGACTTTGTTTCACTGGGGGTTGAAGGGTAAAAAGGTGGCGCCGGGCGGCCAGCACACCGCCCGGCGCCGCTCCCTCCCCGACAACTGTCTACTGTGGAGCGCGTCGCCTCGGGTACAGCGCCTCGACCGTGCACCGGGCCCAGCGCATCCGCGGCACCGCCGTGTCCGGTCGCTCGCCGTACCAGGCGGCCAGTTCGGCGGCGCAGCCGCGGACCCCGCCGTGCCGGCGCAGCGCCCGCACGATGGCCGCGTCGGCCTGGGCCCGGGACGGGTGGCTGCCGGCCGGCAGGTCGCTGGAGAACAGCGCCTCCGCACGCGCGGCGATCATGTCTATTGCACTGGTCATGGCGGCTCTCCCCCTTTGCCACGATGGCGCTTCCACCTGATCAGACCGGCGTGGGCCGGGTTCTGATACGCGCGGTCAGGAGATTGACAGTTGTCGCTCTTGCATCGGCGGCCACCGGCACGCACCGGATCATCCAGAATCGACGATACGGTTACGGGGACGGCTCCCCCACCCCGGTCAGGGTGCCGCCCGGCAGCGCCAGCCACCCCGCCGGCCCGCCGTTGTACGCGGACGCGGCGCGCGGCTGCCCGTACAGCCAGCCCTGGGCGAGGTCGCAGCCGAGGGTCTGCAGCCAGTCCCGCTGTACCGCCGTCTCCACGCCCTCGGCGACCACCCGGTGCCCGAGCGCGTGGGCCATGGCCACCGTGGTACGCACGATCGCCTCGTCGTCCGCGTCGGCGCCCACCCCCGCTACGAACGACCGGTCGATCTTCAGGATGTCGATCGGGAAGCGCTTGAGGTAGCTCAGCGAGGAGTACCCGGTGCCGAAGTCGTCCACGCTCAGGATCACGCCGAGCGCGCGCAGCGCGCGCAGGATCGAGGCGGCCGACTCGGGCTCCTCCATCATCCCGGACTCGGTGATCTCCAGCCACACCTCGTCCGGTGGCAGCCCGGTCCGTGCCAGTACCCGCGCCACCACCTCCACCAACGACATGTCGCGCAGCTGCCGGCTGGAGATGTTCACCGACATGTGCAGTGCGGGGGTACCCTCCGGGCGGTGCCGGTTCCACTGCGCCAGCTGCTCCACCGCCTCCTCCAGCAACCACGCTCCACTGTGGACTATCAGGCCGGTGTCCTCGGCGATCGGGATGAAGTCCAGCGGGGACACGGTACCCAGCCGGGGGTGGTTCCAGCGCATCAGCGCCTCGAAGCCGGCCAGCTGCCCGGTGGCCAGGTCCACGATCGGCTGGTAGTACACGGACAGCTCGTGCCGCTCCAGCGCGCCGCGCAGCGCCTGCTCCAGCTGCGCCCGCCGGTGCACCTGGTCGTGCAGCGACTCGTCGAACAGCGCGTACCCGTTGCGCCCGGCCACCTTCGCCTTGTACATCGCGGTGTCCGCGTCGCGCATCAGCGCGAGCGCGCCGGCCGCGCCTTCCGATCTCGTGATGCCGATGGATGGTGTGATGGTGACGTCCCCGATGGACAGCCGGAACGGCCGGACGAACTCCTCCAGCAGCCGCCGCGCCAGCGACTCGGCCAGCCGGGTGTGCGACGGGCTGGCGAACGCGATGACGAACTCGTCACCGCCGATCCGGCACACCAGGTCGTCCTCGCGCACCACGGCGCTGAGCCGGGCGGCCACCGCGCACAGCAGCTCGTCGCCGACCGCGTGCCCCCAGCCGTCGTTGACCAGCTTGAACCGGTCCAGATCCAGGAACAGCAGGCTGATCTCCTGGCCCTCCGCCTCGGCCCGGGCGGACCAGCGCTCGATGGTCTCGGTGAGCAGTTCCCGGTTGGGCAGGTCGGTGAGCGAATCGTGGGTGGCCCGGCGCCGGGCCGCGAATTCGGCCGCCGCCTGGGAGTTGGTGGCCCGGACGATGCGCCCGACGATGACCACGGTCAGCACCACGGACAGGACGATCCGGCCCACCTCGTTCCACAGCGTGGGCGGCGGGAACACCAGCGTGGCGACGGTCGGCGCGACCAGGACCGCGGCCACCCCGGCGATGCGTACGAAGCCGAGGCTGCGCGCGGTGACCTGCTGCGGCTCGGTGAGGGTACGCATGCTGGGGTGCAGGGCCGCCGCGCCCATCACCACGTACCCGCCCAGGAACAGGCAGTCGAAGGCCACCTGCGAGCCGGCCACCACGTGGCCCAGTTCGCGCAGCGCGTACAGGGTGTCGCCGAGGAACATGGCCGCACCGGAGAGTCCGAGGAACCACATGGACGGGCGGCGGCTGCCCTCCGCGATGATCAGCTCGGCCAGGATCACCGCGATCAGCACGTCGACCATCGGGAAGAACGCGGCCGCCGCCCGCGGTACCGGCGGCAGGCGGGACGAGTCGAAGCTGGGCGCGATGAGGAACGCCCACGCGGCGAGCGTGGCGTTGATCCCGATCAGGATCGCGTCCGCCCGGGCGGGTACGTCCTGCCCGGCCCGCCGGGCCCGGAGCATCCGGAAGAAGGCCAGGGCGAGCAGCACGTACCCGGGCACGGTCAGCGCGTCCGGGATCACCGCGGCGTTGCCCGGCGGGGTGGCCGCCGCGCCGGGTACCACCGCGCGCAGTACCGCGGCGCCGAAGAAGCACGCCTCGGCCGTGAGGATGAGCCACCACGGCTCCCGGCGGCCCGGTCCCTCGTTGCGCAGCAGGCCGGTCAGCGTGGCGGCGATGGAGCCCAGCGCCACCAGGGTGGACAGCGCGGTACCCAGGGCCGGCGGCCCGGCGGCGTACAGCGTGATCGCGGTTGCGCCGCCGGCCAGAAACACCCATGCGGGCACGGCAGAGCGCTGACTGGCCGTTCCAGCGCCAAACCAGTGCATGTGGTCGGTCCTCGGTCCATCAGGTCAGTGCGGCATGGAGTGTCACCTGTTGGATCGGCCGGCAAACGCCGGATCGTAGCCGGGCGGGTCATTCCGGCACGGGTGGGCGACCCAGACGTTCGGCTCGTGGTACCAGCCGGCGCCGGTACGCTCGTCCACGAGCAGCGGCACCAGCCCGCCGGGTATCACGTGCAGGCCACTGCGGTGCAGCGGGAGCCCGGTCCAGCGCTCCCAGTTCGCCACGGTGCCGGTGACCGTCATGGACGAGGCGGCGATGCCGAGTTGCCTGGCGCCCAGCCGCAGGTGCAGCCGCAGCCACGGGTCGAACACGTCACCCGACCGGGTCCGCCATTCGACGTACTCCTGCATCGGTACCAAGGGAAACTCGGCCTTGCGGATGGGCCGGACCGGTGCGATCAGCGCGCCCGCCCCGATCCGCACCGCGGCCTGCTTCAGGGCCTGGACCATCGGCGCGGCCAGGCCCTGGCCGGCCGCCTCCGGGACGATCGTGATGGACAGCGCGCACACCGCGTCCGGCGTACCGCCCTGTGCGACCAGGCGGGCGGCACGGTCCACCGCACCGTCCCAGCCGGCCGGCAGCCCGGCCACCGTACCGTCCCAGTCCAGCGGCACGGACAGGCCCACGGCGAGTACCCGGTCGGCCGCGTCCACCAGCACCACCTGGTGCTCGGCCGCGTCCAGCAGCAGGCCGATCAGGTCGGCGTCGTGGCCGGGCCGCCCCTCCAGCAGGTACGCGGGCCAGCGCGAGGCGAGCACCCCGGGTACCGCGGCGGCCAGGTCGGGCCGGTCGGCGAGGCTCACGATCGTGGCGGTACCGGGGACCCGGGCCGTGCCGGTCGCGGTCACCCGGCCACCCCGCCCGCCACGCCGGCGTAGTCCGCCGCGTAGTAGGTCTGCACGTCGATCCGGTCCGCGTGTACCCGGTCCCGGTGAAACGCCTTGGCCAGGCTCCGGCCCAGGTTCCCGGCGTCGTTGGCGGCGCACACGTCGAAACCGCACACCGCGCGGTCGGCGGCCAGCCGCTTGGTGAGCGCGTTGATGGTCAGCGCGAACGCGCGCCGGCCGCGCTCCGGGTGCACCAGGGTGAAGCCGAGGTAGTAGACGGCGCCCCGGGCGGCGTGCTCGGGGTAGCGCTCGACCATGAAGTCCGGGCTGATCCAGGCGACCGCGGTGACGTCTGTGGCGAGTGTGGTCAGTGCGACCGGCTGGTCGTGGTCGTCCCACACGACGTACTTGTCGATCCGCGGGTCACGCATCTCGGCCGCGAACTCGTCCTTGGTGAGCAGGTGCCGGGCGGCGGCGCGGGTACGCAGCGGGTCGAACGCGAGCGCGTACAGCTCGTAGCACGCGTCCACCACGAAGCCGTCCACAGTGGACTCAACGGTGAGCCTCATCGGGCACCGCCCCAGGAAGCCGACTCGTACGGGGCGATGACGAGCGCGCACACCGGCAGGTCGGCGCAGATGACACCGTTGACCACCCAGTCGGGACCGGTGAACTCGTCCTCCCGGCCGGCGACGAGGTCGCGCAGGCTGGTCTCGATGGAGCGGGTGACGAGTTCTTCGCTGCTGCCCTCGTGCTCCACGAAGAGCCCGCCCTGGCCGTCCAGCCGCTGTACCCAGCCGATGCCGGCCCACGCCTGCTCGCCCGGTACGGTGGCCCGCTGCTCGGCGTACACGCAGTACATCCGGTCGCCCCAGCCCCCGTGCGGTACCGGCGCCTTGCCGGTGCGGTCCACCTGGGTACCCGGCGGGATGACACTCGAAAGGCGTACCAGGTTGTAGTAGGCCAGATCCGCCTCTACCAGCGCGGCGTGGAACGCGGCCAACTCGGTACCACCGGTGCCGCTGGCACACACCACCGGGATCTCGTCACCTACGGCTGAATTGTTCGTGGTCATCGTCCACCCCTCGGACGTGGAACGCCAGAGCGTGGGTTTCGCCTCTCGCTCCCCGCCAGGCCACGGGCGACCATTTGCGCCTGGCGGATCTCAGCTCGCTCATCGCAGCACCCGCCGCGACACAACCATCATGACAGTTCGCGTGTCGTGTTTCTGTCATCCCACCGGGTGTCATGGGTACGCGGGCACCCGACAAGCGTGACGCGCGCCACGGATGGCGTATTGACTGTCGCGGCTCAGGGCAGCGCCAGCTCCACGGCGAGCGGCCGGTGGTCGGAGATGTCCATCGCGGGTGTGTCGAACCCGCACACGGCCGGCGGCCGGGACCCGTGCCACAGCACGTGGTCCAGCTGCACCCAGGGGCGCGGCGCCGGGTACGTCGCGGTGCGCGCGAGGGTGCGCCAGCCGGCCAGCGCCGCCGCGGGGCGGGTCAGCGCCGCGGCGATGTTCAGGTCACCCAGCAGCACCTGCGGCGCGGGCAGCCGGGCCAGCCAGCGCAGCGCGAGCCCCAGCTGGTACAGGTTCCAGCCGGGGACGAGGGACAGGTGGGTACAGGCGACCGTCAACCCGTCGAGCAGGCCGGCCAGTACCAGCCGGGGCTCGTCGCGCAGCAGCCGGCCGCCGTCCGGGCCGGGGAACAGGACGGGCGCGCTGGGCAGGCGGTGCACCAGCCAGCGGGTGACCGGGCGGCGGCAGAGCAGGCCCACACCGTACTGCGCGGCGTGGTCGTCGTCACACGCGGCCGGGCGCCACGCCTCACCCGGTACCCCGGTGATGGTGGCCGCGAACCGCCGCCCGCCCTCGGGTACCCCCATCGCCTCGGCCGCGAGCCGGGTCAGGTCGCGCCGGTGGCTGCGCCCATGCCCGCGGTCGACCTCCTGGATGGCCAGTACGTCGGCGTCCAGCGAGCGGATGGCGGCCGCGATCCGGTCCGGGTCGACCAGCCCGTCGCCCGGGGACCGCCCGTGCATGAGGTTGAAGGTCACCAACTTCACGGCGACCAGATTGCCAGACGCGCGGAGCGGGCTCAGCCGGCGAGCCGGCACCGGTCGTCCGGACGGCCCGAGCGCGGCCCGTGACGTGTCGTCCCGGCCACCCACCGTGGTTGACTGCTGGGCATGGGTACGGGCTTGCGGCGGACCGCGCTGTTCGTCGACTTCGAGAACGTGTACCTGGGGCTGCGCGCGTCCAGCCCGGAGGCGGCCGAGCGGTTCGCCACCGACCCGGGCCGCTGGGTGCGGTGGATGGAGCAGGATCTCGGCCCGTTCGTGGTGGACGACGACGAGCGGCCGCGCACCCTGCTGCGGCGTATGTGCTATCTGGACCCCAACTCCTCCCGCCGGTTCCGCGCCTACTTCACCCGGGCCGGGTTCCGGGTGGTGGACTGTCCCGCACTGACCGCGAAGGGCAAGAACAGCGCCGACATCCACATGGTGCTCGACATCGTGGACACGCTCACCCACCCGACCCGCTTCGACGAGTTCATCGTGCTGTCCGCGGACGCCGACTTCACCCCGGTGCTGCTGCGCCTGCGCGAGCACGACCGGCGTACCGCGCTGCTGGTCAGCAGCCCGACCGCCGCCGCCCTGCAGGCCGCCTGCGACTACGCGATCCCGGACACCATGTTCATGGAGGAGGCGCTGGGCCTGGACAGCAGCGCGATGGACGAACCCGCGGCGCCGCGCCCGGTCACCCGGCCGGCGCCGCCGCCACCCACCCACGGTGGCGCCACCGAGCTGCTCCGGGGCCAGATGGCCCACGTGGTACGCGACCTGGTGCGCCGCTCCGCGGCTCCGGTGGACATGGCGACGGCGGCGCACGCGGTACGCAAGGCGCTGGGCGGGACGGCGGCCACCACGGGGTGGGCGGGCGCGGGTACCTTCAAACAGTTCATCGCCACCATCCAGGACGAGAGCCTGGTGATGGATCCGGTACAGCCCGGCTGGCTGCGCGATCCGAGCCGGCACCCGCCCGTGGTCGACCAGCTCGCCGCCCCCGCCGGGGTACCGGAGGTGGCCGAGCGGGTCAACCGGATCGTCGGGGTACCGCTGCTGACCGCGCCCGCGTACTCGGCTCTGTTCGCGGCGGTGGCCGAGGAGGGCCGGACGCCGGGCGAGCGGCAGCCGGCCGACGCGGAGCGGCTGATCCGGACCGGGTGCGCGCAGCGCGGCCAGGTGGTGAGCCGGCAGGCGGTGCACTTCGTGCTCACCGGTCTGCGCCTGTCCGACACCGCGTGGCACGAGCCGGAGGCGTCCGCTCCGGACCTGGCCGCGAGCTTCGCGGACAACGTGCTGCGCCTGGCCGCCACCGCGCAGATGGACCTCACCGAGGAGGAGCGCGCGGAGATCCAGCACTGGATCGCGGGCAGCCTCAGCCGGTCGGGCTGACGCCCGCCTGTTGTGTCCACTGTGGTCAGTGGTGGAGCAGCTCCGCCGGGTGGGCGCAGGCCAGTTCCGTGGCCGCGCGGACCCGCTCGGGGTCGAATGTGGACCGGTGGAAGCTCACGTTCACGTGAAGTACACCCGCCAGCTCGGACAGGGACACGGTCACCGCGTCCGGGCCGCTGGTGCTGGGCACGCTGATGTTCCGCCGGCGCGCCGGATCCGCGGCCCACGGCAGGTCCCGGTACCCGTCCAGCCGGCCCAGGTGGGTGAAGGTGAACCGCGGGCGCGGGCGGGCGGGCACCCGGTGCGGCAGCGGTGCCTCGCGGTGTCCGGGCGCGACCAGCAGCCGGCCGGTACGCAGGGCGAGCATGGCCAGCGCCGAGCCGGTGGACAGTTCCCGGGCCAGCTCGTCCTGGATCGCCCGCGGATCGGTGAGGGACGCGGGTCGCAGGTACAGGCCCCAGGCGAAGTTGCCGTCGGCGCCGCGACCGGCGGGCAGGTAGCGGCGCGCGTCCACCAGGACCACCGCGCCCGGCCCGGCGGCGGGCAGCCCGCACTCCGCGAACGCGGCGGCCA
>DATEJJ010000159.1:0-7610 GCA_035278125.1 Rugosimonospora sp. | reverse complement strand
CCCGGCCACGACCTCCCCGTCCCCACCGAGCACCGCCACCACCCCGCACCGCGCAGCCCCACGCGGCCCGGCCCCGCGCGCCACCGTCCCGCACAGCCCAGCGCCGCGCAGCCCCGAACCGCACGGCACAAGCCCAACCGGTTTGCCCGGTATTGGTAGCCCGATGCCCACCCTGCCGGCTGCGCGATAGTGGTCTGACGGGCTTCTTACAGAACAGAAGTCAGCAACTTCACGCCGCCCGATGGCGGCCCGGTGCGGCGTACAGTCGGCGCTGTGACCAGTGGGAACGGGTGGCCTGCCGCGATTGGCCGGGCTGCTGTGCCCAGTGCGCAACAACTGGTCGAGATGGGGTTCGTGACCCCGCCCCCGGACATCGACGAGGCCGCCAGCGCGCAGGCCCGGGTGCCCTCGGCACCGGTGCCGCCGCTGGCCAAGCTGCTGCTGGTCGTGGCCGGCCTGGCGCTCGCCGCCTTATGCGTGTTCACCGTGCTCATGCCGGCCAACGCCGCCGTCGGCACCGGATCGGTGAGCGTCGCCGATCCGCACGGCGCGCTCGTGCTGCCCGCGCCCAACCCACTGTCCGGTAGCGGCGCGATCATGGGGCGTACCACCCCGTCCGCCGGCCCCGCCTCGTCGGGCCAGGGTGGCGGTGGTACCCGCGCCACCGGTCACCGGACCGGCACCGGCGGTACCGGCGGTACCGGGCGCGCGAGCCCGCCGACCGCCGTGCCCCTGTCGCCGGAGCCCTCGCCGTCACCGGCCCCGACCGGCCCGCAGCAGACCTCCCCGGCGGCGGTACCCCCGTCGATCGTGCCCACGTCCCCCGTGCCGGCCGCGTCGCCGAACGTGACCCCCAGCGCACCGGAGATCGTGCCCAAGCTGACCATCGCACCGTCCCCGACCCCGGCTCCCTCGCCGTCCCCGTCGACCGCGGGCTGAGCTACGGCCGCCCGGCGGCTGCATCGATCTCCGCCCGGACGCCCGCCTCCAGCCCCGGGCTGGTCACGCCGAACGCGTCCAGGGCGAGCAGTGCGGCGCCCGCCACGGGCGGGTCGGTGACCACCCCGATCGCGGCCAGCGGCGCCGCCGCGAGCAGGCCCTCGGTGACCGCGTCGTGCAGCAGCGGATGCCGGGCGGCGAGCACACCGCCGCCGAGCACCACCGCGTGCTCCTTGCCGAGCAGGTCCAGCCGGCAGGCGGCGACGGTGGCCAGCGCGACCACCTCGCGGGCCTGCTTCGCCACCACCCGGCGGGCCACCTCGTCCCCGGCGGCCGCCACCTCGAACAGCACCGGGGACAGCCCGTACACCCGATCGCGATCCAGCTCGCCCAGGTGCAGCCCGGCGCCGACTTCCTCCACAGTGGAGCGTCCGAAGTAGGCCGCCACCGCCGGAGTCAGCGCGGTCGCCGGGCCGCGCCCGTCCTCGCCCCGGGCGGCGTGCCACAGCGCCTTGCGGGCCAGGTCGTGCCCGCCGCCCCAGTCGCCGGAGATTTCGCCGAGGGAGGGGAACCGGGCGGTACGCCCGTCCGCACCCCGCCCGGCGCAGTTGATGCCCGCCCCGCACACCACGGCCACCGCGTCCGGGCTCGCGGTACCCGCCCGCATCAGCGCGAACAGGTCGTTGTCCACCCGGTGCTCGCGTGCCCAGCCGGCCTCGCCCACCGCCTTCATCAGCACGTCGACCTCGACCGGCAGGTCCGCGCCGGCGAGGTAGAGCTCCACCCGGTCCAGCACCGTGCCCGGCGCGAGTCCGGCCGTGGCCACCGCGTCCGCGATCAGGCCGCCGAGCAGTGCCACGGTTCCGGGTACGCCGAGGAAGTGCGGCGAGGACATCGGACCCCGCCCGAACGCGAGCACCTCGCCGGTGTCGGTACCCAGCACCAGGTGGGTCTTGGAGTTCCCGCCGTCGATGGCGACGTAGGTCCGGCTCATCGGGCCCACGCGAGGTGGGCCGTGTTCGCGGCGAGCAGCTTGCCGGTCAGCGCCTCGGCCAGGTCGTGCTGCCCGATCAGCGGGTGGGCCAGCATCGCCCGGTACACCCGTGACCGTCCACCGTGGACAGCCGCGGCCACGGCCAGCTCCTCGTACCCGCTCACGTGCGCGACCAGCCCCGCCTGGTCCGGCGCGAGCGGGGCCAGCGGTACCGGCACCGGCCCGTCCCGGTCCACCCGGCAGCTCACCTCGATGACCGCGTCGTCCGGCAGACACGGCAAGGTACCCCGGTTGCGCACGTTCGCCGAGTGGATCGCGCCGTCCCCCTGGAACAGGGAGGCGAGCAGGCTCACCGCCGCCTCCGAGTAGAACGCACCGCCCCGCTGCGCCAGCAGCTCCGGCTTGGTGTCCAGGTGCGGGTCCTGGTACATCGCCAGCAGTTCCGCCTCGATCTCGGCCACCCGCTGCCCGCGCGTCGGCCGGCCGGACTCCTCGCGTACCACCCGGTCGTGGCAGTAGAAGTAGCGCAGGTAGTAGGACGGTACGCAGCCGAGCGTGCTCAGTACCTGCTCCGGCAGCACCACCTCGGCCGCGAGGTCGCCCAGGTGCTCGGCGAGCAGGCCGGGCAGCCGGTCCACGCCGTCCACGTACGCCCCGCGTTCCCAGGTCAGGTGGTTGAGCCCGGCGTGGTCCAGGGTGACCTGCCCGGGCGCCACGCCGAGCAGCCCGGCGAACCGCCGCTGGAAGCCGATCGCCACGTTGCACAGCCCGACCGCGCGGTGCCCGGCGTCCAGCAGTGCCCGGGTGACGATGCCGACCGGGTTGGTGAAGTCGACGATCCAGGCGCCCGGCGCGCCCAGCCGGCGTACCCGCTCCGCCACGTCCAGCACGACCGGTACCGTGCGCAGCGCCTTGGCCAGCCCGCCGGCGCCCGTCGTCTCCTGCCCGACGCAGCCGCAGTCCAGCGGGAACGTCTCGTCCGAGATGCGCGCCGCCTGCCCGCCCACGCGCAGCTGGATGACGACCGCCGACGCGTCCGCGACGGCCGCGTCCAGGTCACCGGTCCAGGTCACCCGGCCGGGGTGCCCGTGGTGGGCGAAGATGCGCTGGGCGAATGGCCCGACCACGGCCAGCCGCTCGGTGGCCGGGTCGACGAGCACCAGCTCCGACAGGTCGGGCGCGAGCCGGGCGAAGCCGTCCACCAGCTCCGGGGTGTACGTGGAGCCGCCGCCGACGACAGCGATCTTCATAGTGGTCCCTTGGATCTCCGTGTTCTTCTGTTAGGCAGACTGACTAACTAACCTACTGAACGGTAGGACTTGAGCCGGCCCTGGTCAAGCCCGCGATGGCGACTTTCCGTGGACGATTCCGCGTGAGTTCACCGACAAAGGGTATTTATCGCCCCGCTTGCTGATCGTGGCGCCGATCCGCCCGCCCGCCGCCGCCCGCCCGGATGGGGCGCCGGCGGCTGTCCGGGGTCGCTCGTTCCACTGTGTACTGTCCAGCCACGACAGTGCACAATGGAGCTATTTGCTGGAAATCCTGGACTCTGCGCCGATGAAGTGGCAGCGTAGATGGCATGGCTGAATCTGGAGTCAACGCAACTGCCGCGGCCCTGCTGGGTCTGCTGCACGATGGACCGATGACGGGGGGCCAGTTGATGGCCGCGGCCGAGCGCCGGTTGGGGGCGTACTGGTCGATGACGCGGAGCCAGGTGTACCGGGAACTCCCGGCCCTGGCCGACGCTGGATACGTGAAACTCGGCAAGCCTGGACCCCGCTCCAGCCAGCCGTACTCGATCACGCCGTCCGGCAAGCGCGCGTTCACCCGCTGGCTGGCGGAGGAGCCGGGCCGGGAGACCGTACGCAACCCGGTGGCGCTGCGTACCGCGTTCGGCCGGCACCAGAGCGGCGGTCAGCTCAAGACCGCCTACGACCAGGCTTCGGCGTACCACAACGCGGCGCTCAACGAGGCCCGCGAGGCGGCGAAGGAGCTGAAGAAGGACGGCGACGAGTTCGCCGCCGCGGCTCTGGAGTTCGCCGTCGGTTACCACCGGGCCGCCCTCGCCTGGCTGAAGTCCGCCCCCGCGAAGTAGGCACCATCGCGCCCGCCGTTCCCCGGGGGTTTTCACCCGGGGACGGCGCGGCAGTGCCTGCCACGATCCGCGTACCCTTGGGTCTCGTGACCACTGCCGATTACGCCGAACAGTTGAAGGGCCTCGACGCCACCATGCGGAACATCGAGGTCGTACTGGATCTTGACCGGATGCGGCGGGACAAGGCCGAACTGGAGGAGGCGGCCTCCGCCCCGAACCTCTGGGACGACCAGGCGAAGGCGCAGCAGGTCACCTCGCGACTGTCCTATGTGCAGGGCGAGCTGAACCGGCTGGAGCGCCTGCGCCGCCGGCTGGACGACGCCGGGGTGCTGCTCGAACTCGCCGAGGCGGAGGACGATGCCGGCTCGCTGGCGGAGGTGGGCACCGAGATCGCCGCGCTGTCCAAGGCGATCGAGGAGCTGGAGGTGCGCACCCTCCTGTCCGGCGAGTACGACTCGCGTGAGGCGCTGCTGACGATCCGGTCCGGCGCCGGCGGGGTGGACGCGGCCGACTTCGCCGAGATGCTGCTGCGCATGTACCTGCGCTGGGCGGAGCGGCACGGGTACCCGACCGAGGTCTACGACACGTCGTACGCCGAGGAGGCCGGGCTCAAGTCCGCCACGTTCGCGGTCAAGGCTCCGTACGCGTACGGCACGCTGTCCGTCGAGGGCGGCACGCACCGGCTGGTACGCATCAGCCCGTTCGACAACCAGGGCCGGCGCCAGACCTCGTTCGCCGCGGTCGAGGTGGTACCCGTCGTGGAGCAGACCGACGACATCGACATCCCGGACGACGACATCCGGGTGGACGTGTACCGCTCCTCCGGCCCCGGCGGCCAGGGCGTCAACACCACCGACTCGGCGGTACGCATCACCCACCTGCCCACCGGGATCGTGGTCTCCTGCCAGAACGAGCGGTCGCAGCTGCAGAACAAGGCGACCGCGATGGGCGTGCTCAAGGCCAAGCTGCTCGCCGTGAAACGGGCCGAGGAGCAGGCCAAGATGGACGCGATCCGGGGCGACGTGGCCGGTTCGTGGGGGGACCAGATGCGCTCGTACGTGCTGCACCCGTACCAGATGGTGAAGGATCTGCGCACCGAGCACGAGACCGGCAACCCGGCGGCGGTCTTCGACGGCGACATCGACGCGTTCATCGAGGCCGGCATCCGCTGGCGCAAGCAGCGCGAACTCGCGGGGGAGTAGCCGTCGATGCAGATCTCCGCCCGCGCGGACTACGCGGTCCGCGCCTCTGTGGCGCTGGCCGCCGCCTACCCGCAGACCGTCTCGGCGCAGACCCTCGCGGCCGAGCAGAGCCTGCCGCGGAAGTTCCTCGAGACCATCCTGGCCGACCTGCGCCGGGCCGGGCTGGTGCACAGCACGCGCGGTGTGGACGGTGGCTACACGCTGGCCCGGCCGCCGGCCGAGATCGCTGTCGCCGAGGTGCTGCGCGCGGCCGACGGCCCGCTGGCCGGGGTGCGCGGCATGCGCCCGGAGGAGGCGGTCTACGACGGTACGGCGGTGCACCTGCAGGAGTTGTGGATCGCGGTGCGCGCGGCGGTCCGCCGGGTGCTCGACGAGGTGAGCCTGGCGGAGGTGGCGCGCGGTCGCCTGCCCGCTCACGTTCGGCGACTGATCGCCGATCAGGAGGCGTGGCAGCCGCGTTGACGCATTGTTGCGGCCGCAATCACAGATGTGCCATTTGCTGGTACAACAAGAAGAATCTTGCTGGTATAGCCATGCAAATGCCGCGAATGACGCCCCGTGGACTTGGCTCTCCAGTTACACCGCGTAGACTCACCACCCGTGATTCAGCTCGAACATGTCACCAAGACCTATCCGAAGGCATCGCGCCCATCGCTGGATGACGTGTCGGTCTCGATCGAGAAAGGCGACTTCGTCTTCTTCATCGGGCCCTCCGGATCGGGCAAATCCACGATCATCAAGCTGTTGCTGCACGAGATCACGCCGACCAAGGGTCGCGTGGTCGTCAACGGCAAGGACGTGACGCAGATGCGGTCGTGGCGCATCTCGAGCTTCCGGCGCTCCATCGGCTGCGTGTTCCAGGACTTCCGGCTGCTGCCCAACCGTACGGCGTACGAGAACGTGGCCTTCGCGCTGGAGGTGATCGGCAAGTCCCAGGGTGTCGCGCGGCGCGTGGTACCCGAGGTGCTGGAGCTGGTGGGGCTGGGTGGCAAGGAGCACCGGTACCCGCACGAACTGTCCGGCGGTGAGCAGCAGCGGGTGGCGGTGGCGCGCGCCTTCGTGAACCGCCCGCTGATCCTCCTGGCCGACGAGCCGACCGGAAACCTGGACCCGGACACCTCGATCGAGATCATGCGACTGCTGGACCGGATCAACCGGACCGGTACCACCGTCGTGATGGTCACGCACGACTCGAACATCGTGAACCAGATGCGCCGCCGCGTCGTGGAAATTGAAAGCGGCAAGATCGTGCGGGACCAGCCGCGCGGTGTGTACGGGTGAGTCGGGCGCGCCCAGCTGACGAACTGAGCCGGTTGACCGGAAGGAAACACCTACTCCCATGATGCGCGCTAAGTACATCCTGTCTGAGGTCATGGTTGGTCTGTGGCGAAACGTCACCATGACCGTAGCGATGATCATCACCATGGGTGTCTCGCTCACCATGCTGGGCGCGAGCCTCGTGCTCTACCAGCAGATCAACAGCATGAAGGACTACTACTACGCCCAGGTCGAGGTGTCGATCTTCCTGAAGACCGACATCACGGATGATCAACGCAACGCCATCGCGCAGGCGCTGCAGACCGACCCGCTGGTCTCCCAGCCGATCATCCACGAGACCAGGGAGCAGGCGTACGTCAAGTTCAAGGACGAGTTCAAGGACGCGCCCGACCTGGTCGCCGCGACCAACCCGAACTCGCTGCCCGAGTCGTACCGGATCAAGCTGCACAACCCCAACCAGTACCAGCAGCTGCACGACAAGTACGTCGCGATGGAGGGCATCAACGACATCATCGACCAGCGTCAGTTGCTCAGCAGCGTGTTCGGGGTACTCGGCTCGGCGCAGACGCTCGCACTGGTGGTGGCCGTCGTGCAGGGCGTGGCGGCCCTGTTGCTGGTCGGCAACACGATCCAGGTGGCCGCGTACAGCCGGCGCCGCGAGGTCGCGGTGATGAAGCTCGTCGGCGCGTCGAACTGGTTCATCCAGTCCCCGTTCGTACTGGAGGCCATGTTCGCCGGTGTGATCGGCGCGATCATCGCCGCGCTGGCCCTGGTCGCGGGGAAGATCTGGCTGATCGACGGCTCGCTCCAGTCACTGGTCAAGCTGCTCACGCCGGTGCCCTGGTCGCGGATCACGCTGATGGCACCGATCCTGATCGGGATCGGGGCGCTGGTCAGCGGCGTGACCGGCTGGTTCACGCTCCGTTTCTACATCAAGAAGTAGATTCTTCGGAGATGGAGCCGGGTGCCGGGTGGCACCCGGCTCCATCGTTTTCGGGAGAAACTGGAGTGGTTTAGCCCGATATTGCTGGTATGTCGCCTAGGCCCTGCGTACCGTACCCAGAGATCGTGTGATTTCGGACATACGCAGGAGGGCAGCCCG
>DATEJJ010000158.1:0-3351 GCA_035278125.1 Rugosimonospora sp. | reverse complement strand
CCGGCGGCGCCCCGTCCGCCCGCACGCGGTGCGAGGGCGGCGGGACGTCCAGGGCCAGGCTGGCGCCGGCGCACACCCAGAGCGCCGCGACCAGGTCCGTCTGCGTGCTGGTCGCCTCCATGGTGACCAGCGGCGCGGTGGCCACCACGGCCGCGGCGAGCAGCTGGCCGAGCCGGCCCGCGCCCAACTGGGCCGCGATCCGGGAGACCACCACGGCGCAGCCCAGCGCCGCCGCCCACTGCAGCAGGTTGGAGAACCCCTCCGGTCCGGCCAGCAGGCGCAGCTGGAGCAGCAGGTACTCGGCGCCCGGGGAGAAGCCGATCTGGCGGTGTACCGCGGTCGGGTAGAAGTCCACCGACCGGTCCTGCGCCCAGTGCTCGATCCGGGCCAGGTGGTACGACAGCGAGTCCGCGTTGTTCGGCGGGGATACCAGCGCGACGACCAGTTCGGCCAGGACCAGCACCGCCACGCCGGCCAGCACCGCGCGCTCCGGCCAGCCCAGCCCGCGGGTCGGTACGACCGCCCGCAGCCAGGCCCGGCGCCGGTACCCGAGCAGGGCGGCGGCCAGCAGCACGAGGACGCTCCACAGCAGCACCAGCGCGGTACGGGTGAGCAGGTGCAGGGCGCCCAGCCCCTCGCTGGCGAGCACCCCGGCGGTACCCGCGGCGAGCGCACCCCGCAGCAGCGCCAGCCGTACCGGTGCCGTGGCGGTCAGCGGTCGACCGATCGCGCGTGCTGCATGGCACCGCAGGCTACCCGACCGCGGGAACCGGCCCGGCCGCGACTCACTCGGGCACCGGGAACGCCTCGCCGTGGAACTCCGCCCACATCCGACCCCAGCCGCTGTGCGGGTCGGTGATCCGGCCGATCAGCTCCTCGACGAAGGTGGCCTCGGCGGCCAGCAGGGCGAGCCGGTACTGCTCCTCGACCAGGAACAGCTCGGGCACGCCCTGGCCGCGGGTACCCTCGATCAGGGTCTCGGTCTCGGCCCGCACGGCCGCGAGCCGGTCCAGGCGCCCGCGCAGCAGCGGCAGCACCTCGCTGGGCGGCAGCGCCGCGACGAACGACAGCGCCGCGACGAACGCCGGGTACTCGTGCTGCGGCTCGGCCACCAGCTCGCGCAGCCAGTCGTGCAGCTCGGCGCGGCCGGCGTCGGTCAGCGCGTACACCGTGCGCTCCGGCCGCTGCCCGGCGCGGGTGGTCTCCCGCTCGACCACGAACCCGGCCTTGGCCAGCTGCTGCACCACCATGTAGAGCGAGCCGTGGGTGAACCTGAGGCTGCGCGCGTCGCCGTTGTCGCGCAGCGTGCGGCTCAGCTCGTACGGGTGCATCGGCCGCTGCGACAGGTACGACAGCACCGCCAGGGCCAGCAGGTTGCCGACCGCCCGCTTCTTCGCCATCTGCTCCCTTCCTCGGGTACCCCGGGCAGCCCGTACCGCGCCGGGCACGGGCTGCCCGGATGCGTCGCGGGCGGCTCAGGCCACGTGGGCCGGGTCCGCCACCGTGGGCGTGGTGCCCTCCCGGTGCGCCCGGCGCATGTCGGCCCAGAACTCCCGGGAGAACATGGCGGACAGCACCGCGATGCCGCCCCGGTGCACGCGGATCTCGGCGCCCCGCAGCACGCCGGTGAGCACGATACGCCGCTCGCCCGGCACCGCCGGCGCCTCCGTGTCCTTGACCCGGCCGCGGCGCTCCCGCCGCAGGTCCCAGTCCTCGATCACGGCGTCGTCCGGGACGAGCAGCTTGAGCAGGGCACCGTCGAGGTCCACGTCGACGCGGATGTCACCGGCCGGGATGCGGGGCGAGCGCAGGTCGAGCACGGCACTGCCCCGGTGCGCCCGCACCTGGAAGTCGCGCTCGGTGGTCCAGTGCCCCAGGCGCTTGGTGACGGCGTGGTGGGCGGCGATGCGGACGGGGGCGGTGGGAGTGGTGGTCATCTCAGGAGTCCTTCCCTCATTTGGTTAGGACTAACTATCCATGACCAACTAGTCAGTGTCAACTATAGAGCCGGTACTCCCACAGCCGGTTGACGGTCACGTCGTCGAGGTCCCGGCCCAGGTCGGTACGCGCCTGGAACGGCCGGTTGGTGGTGGCCGCCGGTGCCCAGGGCGCGACCGGGTCGAATCCGGCGCCCAGGCGGCTGTCCCGGATCACCAGCTGCCCGTTGGGCGAGACGCCGGGAAGGTATCCGGTGGCACCGGCACCCATGTCCCAGGCCCGGCCGAAGTGCCCGGTCGGCGCGGCAACGTACCCGGCGTCGGCGGTCAGCCGGCAGTGCGTGACCAGGTACCCGTACCGGAAGTCGGGCGCGGTGTCCGGTGCGAAGATCACCCCGCCGCTCGGCTTGCGCGTGGACACCAGGTGGAACTCGGTGCGCTCGAACACTGCGGCGGCCCGGCCGAAGACGAAGTCGGTGTCCCCCTCGACGTAGCTGTCCCGCACCAGCACCCGGGCGATCCGGGTCAGGTCACCGGCGTTGGCGTCGAAGGTGTCCTGCCGCCCGATCAGGCGTACCGACTCCAGCTGGGTACGGTCCGCGTCGGTGCGCAGCGCGAGCGCCTGGTGGGTACCCCTGTCCACGGTGTCCAGCAGCGTGTTGACGACGGTCAGCCCGCGCAGCTGGAAGCCGGGGCTCTGCGACCAGACCACGGTGGCGCACAGCCCGACGGTGGCGCTGGTCTTGGTCGCGCAGGACTCGAACATCGGCCAGGCCGGGTCCCCGGGCGCGTACTGGCCGGACGGGTTGACCAGCGCCGCCCACGCGGCCGGCGTGCTGGTGGCGTCCACCGTGAACTCGATCCGCACGTCCTGCGGGCGGCCCAGCCCGTACAGGGTCAGCGGCGGGCCGCCGGCCGGGACGAAGACCGTACCGGTGTAGGTGCCGGGCAGCAGCGCGATGTACCGGCGCGCGGTACCACCGGCCGCGTACACCGCATTCACCGCCGCCTGCACGCTGGTGTGCCCGGGGGTACCCACCACGGCGGCGGGGTGCACGCCGAAGACCCGGACCGGGCCGGGGTGCCACGGGTCCCGCACGGGCGCCGCGTACGGGCCGGACCAGGCGAGGTAGTCGGCGGGCGTGAACCGGGCCGCCTCGTCCGGGAAGAGCACCGGGCGGGACGCGGTACCGGGCGGTGCCAGGGCCGAGCCGCCCACACCGAAGGAGAGGACCGCGGCGACCGCCGCACCGAAGAACCGAAGCAGCGCCATCGCATTGACCCCAATCTTTGCCGGTAGGTCCGCGCGACGTTACCGCCGGGCGCCGATACCGGCCAGGGATCCGGCTTCGCCCCAGGTCAGGGCGCTGCAACAACGGGGCAAACGGGGATCAGCCGGCGCCGGTGAGCACTG
>DATEJJ010000157.1:0-2957 GCA_035278125.1 Rugosimonospora sp. | reverse complement strand
TCGCAGATCTCCGCGCCGATGGCCCGGCTGCGCGCGGTGTCCGCGGGCGAGTACGCGGTACCCCGCGCGACCAGCGCGGCCAGCAGCTCGACCCGCTGGCGCGCGTGCTCCAGCGCGGAGGCGTACCGCCGCAGTGGCGGGAGGCGCGCCTGCGTATCGCCGATCGCGTCCAGCAGTTCGTCCACATCGGACGCTTCCGGCCTGATCGCCACCAGCGGCTCGGTGTGCTCCGGCTGGGACTTCGCGACCGGCTGCGCCGCCTCCTGCGGTGCCGGTGCCGGCTCCGCCGGTGGGATCGCGGCGACGCAGCCGGCGACGGCGTCGACCAGTTCCAGCAGGGCCGTGACCTGGTCGGGTGCCACCGCCCGGCCGCCCTCCCGGCACGGCACGAGCAGGTCCTCGATGGCGTGCGCGTGCTCGGCGATGCTCGCCTGCTTCACCACCCTGGCCGCGCCCTTGAGGGTGTGCGCCAGCCGCAGCAGGCGCGCGACCAGCTCCGGATCGGACGGGTCACGCTCCACGTCGAGTACGCCGGTACCCAGCTGCTCGGCCAGTTCACGCGCCTCGATCCGGAAGTAGCGGTACGGATCCTGCGCCATCACTACCCGCCGCCCCGCGCGTGCACCAGCCGCAGCAGATCCGTGGACAGCGAGGCGAGTTGGGAGGCGGTCTGCCGGGTCTGGGTGGAGCTGGCCTCGGTGGCCCGGGTCGCCTGGGCCACGTCCGAGACGGCCACGTTCACCTGCTCCACGGCGGTGGTCTGCTGCTTGGTGGACAGCTCGATCTCGCGCGCCGCGTCGGTGGTGGTACCCACCAGATCCGCGATCGTCTTGAACGACGCGGCCACCTCGGCGAACTGGCGGGATCCACTGTCGACAGACTTGGAGCCGGTCTCGGTCGCCATCACCGTGGTGTTGACCGCGGCGCGTACGTCGTCCACCAGCCCCCGGATCTCCTTGGCGGAGCCGGCCACCCGGTCGGCGAGTTTGCGGATCTCGTCCGCCACCACGGCGAAGCGCCGGCCCGCGTCGCCCGCACCGGTGGCCTCGATGGTGGCGTTGATAGCCAGGATGTTGGTCTGCTCGGCGAGCTCGGAGACGATCTCCACGATCGCGCCGATCTGCTGCGACTTGCCGCCCAGCTCCAGCATGTGCCCGACGATCAGGTCCACCTGCCGGCGGATCGCGGTGATGGACGCCGTGGCCTGCTCGATGGTGCTGTCCCCCGAGCGCGCCGCGCCCGCGGTGTCGGTGGCGATCTGCGCGACGCGCTGCGCACTGTCCGCGATCTGGCGCGAGGTCACCAGGAGTTCGTTGATGGTCGTGGTGATCTCGCTCATCGCCGTGGCCTCTTCCTTGGCGCCGATCGCCTGCTGGCTCGCGGCGGCCTCCAGCTCCGCGGAGGAGGTCTGCACCTGGCCCACCGCCGTGCCGATCTGCCGGCTCAGCGACCGGCCCAGCAGCAGCGCCAGCACCGTGGCCAGGAGCGCCGCGGCCACCGCGATGAGGATGACCGTGGTGACCGCGTGCGAGGCCGAGGACGAGGACGCCGCCCGGTCGGCGTTCATCGCGGTCTGCGCGACACCGGTGAACGCGGTGATGGCCCGGGTCAGTTCGTCGCGCCGGGGTGCGGCCGTCGCGTCGAACGCGCGCACCACGGCGTCCAGGCTGGCGCCGCTGCGGCGCAGCGCGATGACGCTGTCCAGCGCCTGCTGGTGCGCGACCTCGGCGGACTCCACAGTGGACAGGGTGGCGCGTTCCTCGGGGTTGCGGGCGTTGCGGTTGAGCCGGCTCAGCACGCCGAGGAACTCGGTGCGCGCCTGGCTCATCTCGTCGAGGTAGCGGGTGTCGCCGGTGAGCAGGAACGTACGCGCCCCGTTGACCTTCTCCTCGGCGGCGGCCCGCAACTGCTGGGCATCGGTCACCAGCTGGGCGCCGACCGTGATGACGGTGTCCTTACTGGACACCACGTCGCGTAGGGCGGTGACCGCGACGACGCCGAGGGCCACGGTGAGGATCACCATGCCAACGAAGCCGGCGGTGACCTTCTGGCTGAAGGTTCTATGACGTGCCATGGGCTGTTTCCCTGTCGGTTCGGTGGTTCGCCGCACGCGCCGCGATCTCCGCGGCCACGGCCGGCAGGTTGAGGATCGGCCGTACCCCGGCGTCCAGGTGCGCCACGCCGCTGACGTGACCCGACCCCGCCGCCGCGGCGACACCGGTGGCGGCGATCCGGCGGTGCCCGTCGACCGCGTCGAAGGCCAGCGCAAGAGTCGAGCCGGTGCCGGCCAGCACGAGCCAGCGCGGCGCCGTCGCCGGCGGGTGGCCCAGCAGTGCGGCGAGGTCGTACACCGGGACGAGCGTGCCCCGGAACGCGGCCACCCCGAGCAGCTCCGCGACCGGGCCGGGTAGCGGAGCCACCGGCTGGTCCGCGAACACCCCGGCGATCTGTGCCAGGCGCATCGCGTACGGCGCGCCCGCGACGCGTACCAGCAGAAGGTCTTCCTGCTGCGGCGCCGGAGCCGGCGGCGGCGCCGCGAAGCTCTGGTCGAAGGTACGCCGCAGGTCGGCGAGGCGGTCGGCGAGCGCGGGTCCGGGGCTCACGGCGCGCCGCCGCAGGCGGCGAGTTCCGCGTGGCACAAGGCGATCAGCGCGCCCCGGGTGAAGCCGCCGCCGAACAGCAGCAGCCGGTCGGCGTCCTCATGGGACAGCAGCAGCCGCGCCTGCGCCAGCTCCCGCCGGGCCAGCTCCTCGTCGCCCCGCTGCCGGGCCAGCAGGCCCAGGCGCAGGCGTGGCATGGCGAACCGGGGATCCAGCGCGGCCGCCATCCGGTGGTGTATCGCGGCGGCGCCCGGATCGCCACGACCCTCCAGGCCGGCGCCGAGCAGGTACCGCGCACCGGCGTCGAACCCGTCCACGCAGAGCAGCCGCTGGCACAGTTCGTCGGCCTGGTCGAAC
>DATEJJ010000156.1:0-3599 GCA_035278125.1 Rugosimonospora sp. | reverse complement strand
GACCCGGTGGTGCTGGCGGCGACCGACCCGGCCAACCCGTACGGCGCGGCACTGCCCTGGCCGGAGCGGGCGGTCGACGCGGGCGAGGGGGAGCCCAGCGGGCACCGGGCCGGGCGCAAGGCGGGCGCGCTCGTGGTGCTGGTCGACGGCGGGCTGGCCCTGTACGTGGAGCGGGGCGGGCGTACCCTGCTGTCCTTTGTGGACGATCAGGATACGCTCGGTACCGCCGCCAAGGCGCTGGCCAACGCGGTACACAGCGGTGCGCTCGGGGCGCTGTCGGTGGAGCGGGCCGACGGCGCACCGGTACACGACAGTCCCCTGCGCGAGGCGCTGGCCGCCGCGGGTTTCCGAGCCACACCGCGCGGCCTGCGGCTGCGCGGCTGACCCACCCACCGTGCACCACATACAGGAGGAGACACGCATGCCAGGCCCTGCCAAGTTCGGCGCGTTCGTCATCGAGTGCCCGGAGCCGGCTGCCCTCGCCACGTTCTACAGCGAGCTGAGCGGCTGGCCGGTGGCGCGCGACGACGGTGACTGGGTCACCCTGCGCCGGGACGGGGGCGGCGGCATCGACCTGTGCTTCCAGCAGGCGCCCGGGTTCCAGGGACCGACCTGGCCGGACCCGGCCTCCTCCATGCAGTACCACATCGACTTCGATGTGGACGATCTCGACGCGGGCGAGCGGCGGGCGCTCGCGCTGGGCGCGACCAAGTTCGACCACCAGCCCGACCCGGCCAACTTCCGGGTCTTCTCCGATCCGGTCGGGCACGTGTTCTGCCTCTGCATCGTCAACTGACGCCCGGCGCGTGGTGGCCCCCGCCCGTGCGGGGGCCGGCCACTGCTGGCAGGCTGGACGCGGACCCGGCACCACCGTCCACAATCCCGGGTCCGCGCCGAGCCACCCGGGCCCCGCGCCGAGGACGCGAGACGGAGGTACCGATGCGAGCCATCCAGGTGACCGAGACCGGCGGACCCGAGGTGCTCACCACGATCGACGTCGACCGGCCCGAGCCCGGACCCGGCCAGGTGCTCGTCCGGCTGTCCGCGGCCGGGGTCAACTTCATCGACACGTACCAGCGGTCGGGGCTGTACCAGGTGCCGCTGCCGTTCGTCCCCGGCGCCGAGGGCGCGGGCGACGTCGTCGCGGTGGGCGCCGGTGTGACGGACGTACGCGTGGGCGACCGGGTCGCGTCGACGAACCTGGCCGGCGGGTATGCGGAGTACGCGCTCGCCCCGGCCGCCCGCGTGGTCCCGGTACCCGAGGGCGTCTCCGACGAGCAGGCCGCGGCCGCCATGCTGCAGGGGATGACCGCGCACTACCTGCTGTTCGACAGCTACCCGGTCAAGCCCGGCGACACGGTGTTGGTGCACGCCGCGGCCGGTGGCATGGGGCTGCTGCTCACCCAGCTGGCCACCGCCCTGGGCGCCCGGGTGATCGGGACCGCGTCCACGCCGGAGAAGGAGAAGCTGGCCCGGGACGCGGGTGCGGTCGCGGTGCTCAGCTACGCCGACGTGCCGGACAAGGTGCGCGAGCTGACCGGCGGCGAGGGCGTCGCGGCGGCGTACGACGGGGTGGGACGGACCACCTTCGACAGCAGCCTGGCCAGCCTGCGCCCGCACGGGGTGCTGGTGCTCTACGGGTACGCGAGCGGGCGGGTCGACCCGTTCGACGTGAACCGGCTACAGGCGGGCTCGTACTTCCTCACCCGGCCGACGCTGGCCCACTTCATCGTGGCGCGCGAGGACCTGCTGCGCCGGGCGACCGACGTGCTGGACCGGGTACGGGACGGATCCCTTCATGTTCGGATCGGCCACCGGTACCCGCTGGCGGACGCCGCCCAGGCGCACATCGACCTGCAGGCCCGGCGTACCACCGGGAAGGTTCTGCTCATTCCCTGATCGGGGCACGGTTACCGCCCAGTAGACGGGATAGACGATCGTGAGTCAAGAAAGTTCACGGTCTCCTCAGCCACGCGCCAAATCGCCGTACCGTAGCCTTTCCTTGGAGATCGATAGGGTGCTATTCCTACCCCACTCACCCCATCGATCCCCTCGGAGGAAACCGTGCGCAGATCGCGTGCCGTATCCCTCGTGCTCAGCCTCGCGGCGGCTACCGGCGCCGTCCTCATCGGGGCCGCGCCCGCCCAGGCCGCCGCCGGCGACCGGTACGTCGCCCTCGGCGACTCGTACTCGTCCGGCGTCGGTACCGGCAGCTACACCGCCTCCAGCGGCTCCTGCATGCGCAGTACGTTGGCGTACTCCGCGCTCTGGGCAGCCGCCAACTCCCCCACCTCGTACACCTCGGTCGCCTGCAGCGGCGCCACCACGACCACCGTCCTCAACTCCCAGGTCTCCGCGCTCAGCGCCAGCACCACGCTGGTGAGCGTCACGGCCGGCGGCAACGACGTCGGCTTCTCGAACGTCATGTCCACCTGCGCGCTGCAGGGTACGGACGCGTGCGTCGCGGCCGTACAGGCGGGTGAGAACACCGCCACCAACACGCTGCCCGGCCTGCTGGACACGCTGTACAACGCGATCCGCTCGCACGCGCCGTCGGCCCGCGTGGTGGTGCTCGACTACCCCGTGTTCTACCAGCTGGGCAACGTCTGCATCGGGCTCAGCGACACCTCCCACGCCAAGATCGACGAAGGCATCAACCTGCTCGACGGCGTCCTCAGCGCGGCCGCCAGCCGGCACGGCTTCCGGTTCGCCGACGTCCGCTCGATCTTCGTCGGGCACCAGCTGTGCAGCGGCGACAAGTGGCTGCACGCGCTGGACTTCCTCGACCTCACCGAGTCGTACCACCCGACCGCCAACGGCCAGTCCCTCGGCTACCTCCCCGTTTTCACCACCGTGGCCGGCTGACGGCGCGCACCACCCGCCGCCCGCCGGCTCCCCCCTGCCGGCGGGCGGTGGTCCGGCATGACAGAGTTGATCCATGCGGCTGGCAGTCTTCATCGAGCCCCAGTTCGGCGCCTCCTACGCCGACCAGCTCCGGATCGCCCGGCACGCGGAGGAGCTCGGCTTCGACGCGTTCTTCCGGTCCGACCACTTCCTGACCATGGACGGCGGCCCGGGCCTGCCCGGACCGACCGACTCCTGGGCGACGCTGGCCGCGCTCGCGGTGCAGACCACGACCATCCGGCTGGGCACCCTGGTCACCTCGGCCACGTTCCGGCTGCCGGGCCCGCTGGCGGTCACGGTGGCGCAGGTCGACCAGATGAGCAACGGCCGGGCCGAACTGGGCCTGGGCGCCGGCTGGTTCGAGGCGGAGCACACCGCGTACGGCATCCCGTTCCCGCCGCTGGGCGAGCGCTTCGACCGGCTCGCCGAGCAGCTGGCCGTCATCACCGGCCTGTGGGCGACCCCGGTGGGCGACCGGTTCACGTTCCGCGGTGGGTACTACGACGTGTACGACTCGCCGGCGCTGCCCAAGCCGGTGCAGACCCCCGGCCCGCCGGTCATCGTGGGCGGGGCGGGGCCGAAGCGCACGCCCGCGCTCGCCGCCCGGTACGCCGACGAGTTCAACGTGCCGTTCCGCCCGCTGGCCGAGACCGCCCGGATGTACCGCCGGGTGGCCGACGCGTGCGCGCAGGAGG
>DATEJJ010000155.1:0-2973 GCA_035278125.1 Rugosimonospora sp. | reverse complement strand
TACGCCTCGTTGCGGGACAGCATCAGGGTCGCGTCCGCCCACGCGTACAGCGCCTGCGGCTCGCCGCTCCAACCGGTCACCTCGACCAGGTCGGGTACACCATGCGCGCGGGCCAGCCCGGCCAGCGCATGCCGGGCCCTGGCGTCGCCGGCCGCGGCCAGCCGGAGCGTCAGCGCCAACCCTTGCCGGCGGCAGATGCCCAGCGCCGCGATCGCGTCGTCCTGCCCCTTCTCCGGCGCGTACCGGCCGAGCAGCACGAGCCGCTCCAGCCGGCCCGTGCCGGGTACCGGGTCGGGCGCCGGGAACTCGACCGGCGGCGGGATCACCCGCAGCTTCGGCGTCGCGGCGGGAGCGGCCCGCAGCAGTTGCGCCGCCACGTACCCGGAGACGGCCACCACCGCGACGGACAGGCGCGGGATCGCGCGCGCGATCAGCCGGCGGGGCAGTGCCGAGCGCAGGCTCGGGTTGGTCAGCAGGCTCTCCTGCACCAGCCAGACGTGCGGTACCCGGGCCAGCCGGGCGGCCACGGCACCGGCCGGTACCACCGCGGAGTTCGTGATCACCACGTCGGGCCGGGTACGGGCGAGGTGCCGCCGGTACCGGGGCACCGAGGCGGCCGCCTGGAGCAGCCGTACGGTCCCGACCGCCGGGTTGAACCGGCGCCCCATCCACAGCCGGGTGGGCAGCACGACCACCTCCGCACCCGCGCCGGCCAGAGCCGCGACGAGCGGGCCGGCAGCGGGTACCGCCACCGTGACCTGGTGCCCGTGCTCCTCCACCAGCTCGCGTACCAGGGACACGAGGGAGAGCTCCGCCCCCATCAGGTCGGCGGAGTGGCTGACGAACAGCAGGCGCACTAGAACCTCGTCGTCGGGCCGTGGATGCCACGCAGCCCGTCCCAGTATCCCGCCAGTACCCCGAGCGAGCGGCGGCGGCGGTCCCGGTCGCCCAGCGCGGTACCCACGGCCGCCCGGGCCAGGTTCTTGTAGTGCACCGGCTCCCGTACCAGCCGGCGCAGCGGGTGCGGGTAGTGCTTGCGCACGTACAGCACCTCGTTGCGGTGGTAGTAGTACTGCGCCCGCGGGCTCGACCCGCTGAGGCTGCCGCCGCGCCGGTGCCACACCTCGGCGGCGCACACCAGGCCGATCCGGCCGCCCGCGCCGCCGATCCGGCGCACCAGGTCGAACTCCTCCTTGTAGTGGAAGAAGTTCTCGTCGAACAGCCCGACCCGCAGTGCCCACGCCACGTCCAGCAGCAGCCCGGTGCCGGTGACCACGTCCACCCCGTGCGCGCCGCGGTCACATCCCGCGCAGCGGAACGGCGCCACCCTCCCCTTCGGCAGCATCGCCGCGACCAGGTACGGCTCCGGTGCGGGGTCGTCAGGGCGCGCCGAGCTGGTCTGCCGGGGTACCGACACCTCGAACCGGTCGGCGTACCGCAGCTGCGTGGCGAGGGCCTCCGGTCGGGGTACGCAGTCCGCGTTGAGCAGCCACACCCGTTCGGCACCCCGCTCGTGTGCCGCGCGGATGCCGGCGTTCATCCCGCCCGCGTAGCCCAGGTTCCGCCCCAGCGCCACCAGCGTGGCGCGCCCGTCCAGCTGCCCGAGACGCTCGACCGAGCCGTCCACCGAACCGTTGTCCACCACGATGATGTCGGGCACGGTACGGCCGGCCGCCACCGCCTCCAGGCACCGGATCGTGTCGCCGGCACAGTTCCAGTTGAGGATGATCGCCGCCACGTCGCTAGGCACGTCCGACCACCCCGCTCCCCAGCGCCGCGTCGGGCAGGGTGTCCGTACCGCGCCGCACCCGGCCGGCACGCAGCGCCAGCCCGCTCGCCACCGCGTGCAGCGTGAACAGCACGACCGAGACCAGTGCCACGCCGACCGCCGCGTACCGCGCCGCGACCAGGGAGTAACTGATCACGGCGACCACGGCGGCGCTCGCGGCGATGACCGCGGTGGTGCGCTCCCGGCCCTGGTTGACCAGGCGGGCACTGAACACCTTGTCCAGCGCCACCGCGATGCTCCGCGGGAGCAGCAGCAGCCCCAGCAGCAGCGCACCCCGGTACGCACGCGCCACCGCGCCGATCGCCGCCAACCCGAGCAGCACCAGCACGCCCATGCCGAGCGCGAGGTACAGCGCCCGGCGCACCAGGCCCGGCAGCCGCGCCGCGGCGCCGTCCTCGTGGTCGCCCAGCGCCCGCTGCGCCTGTACCACCGCGCCCGCCTGCGCGAACTCCACCGCGTTCATGGCCAGCGAGTACAGCGCGAGCGCGTCCGGCCCCTGGTAGCGGGACAGGGCCAGCTGGTCGAAGCGGTAGGTGAAGATGTGCGCCACGGCGCCCGCGTGGGTCAGGCCCATCCGGCGCAGCCGCTCCGGCTCGCGCGAGGCACGGCGCAGCATCGGCAGGTACGGCCGGCCGTGCCGGAGCCACATCGCCAGCGCCATCAGCGCCTGGCAGCCCAGCCACGCCAGCAGCCAGGCCCGCGCGGTACGCACCGACGCCAGGATGAGCACCAGGTACAGCGCGGGCGCGGCGGTGGCGAACGCGGCCCGGTACTGGTACACGCTGCGGAAGCCGCCCATGGTCAGCCCGGCCGCGGCCGGGATCGTACCCGCCGCCAGGCACAGCGCGCCGGCGGCCGCGAGCCCGGGCGAGGCTTGCGCCGAGTACCGCGCGAACAGCCAGCTGAGCACGGCCGACAGGGGCAGCGTGGCGGCGTACACCAGGAAGCTGCGCCGCCCGGCCACCTCCCGCAGCCAACCGCGGCCCTGCGCGAGCAGGAACGTCTCCAGGGACAGCCCGCCCACGGCGACCGCGACGGTGGCGCTGGTGGTCGTCGCGACGAGCAGCCCGCGCTCGTGCGGCGGCAGCGCGACGGTCAGCAGGACCGCCACCCCCGACATGCCCAGGGCCGCCACGTACATCGCGGTGGCGCTGCCGGCCAGCCGGCGCAGGGCACGGACGTCC
>DATEJJ010000154.1:0-2301 GCA_035278125.1 Rugosimonospora sp. | reverse complement strand
TGCAACGCGGGCGCGGCGTGGGCGGCGTACGCGGCGCGTGCCGGGCTGCGCGCGAGCATCGCGATGCCGGTCGCCGCACCGCTGGTCAACCGCCAGGAGTGCCGCGCGGCCGGCGCCGACCTGCACCTCGTGGACGGCCTCATCGGCGACGCCGGGCGGCTGATCGCGCGGCTCGTGGCGCAGTCGGCCGGTACCGTCTTCGACGCGTCCACCCTCAAGGAGCCGTACCGCATCGAGGGCAAGAAGACGATGGGGTACGAGATCGTCGAGCAGCTCGGCTGGCGGGTACCCGACGTCATCGTGTACCCGACCGGTGGCGGCGTCGGCCTGATCGGGATCGCGAAGGCACTCGCCGAACTGCGCGCGCTGGGCTGGCTCGGGGACGCGTCACCGCGCCTGGTCGCCGTGCAGTCCACCGGGTGCGCGCCGATCGTGCGCGCGTTCACGGCCGGTGCGCGCCGGGCCGAGCCGTGGGCGGACGCGCACACGGTCGCGTTCGGCATCACGGTACCGGCGCCGCTGGGCGACGAGCTGATCCTCGACGCCCTGTACGCCAGCGGCGGTACCGCGGTGGCCGTACCCGACGGGGAGCTGCTGGCCGACCTGCGCGCGTTCGGCGCGGACGAGGGGCTGCTGCTGTGCCCGGAGGGCGCCGCGTGCCTGACGGCCACGCGGCGCCTGCGGACCAGCGGGTGGCTCGGCGACGGCGATCAGGTCGTCATCCTGAACACCGGCTCCGGCCTGAAGTACCCGGACACCGTCCCGGCGTAGCGTTACCGGTACGGCCGCGCGAAGCGCATCCCTTGCGGCGCAAGGGCCGGAGTGGTGCCGGGCTGCGGCGAGCCCGCGCAGCCCGGCGGGGTACGACCGGTGTCGAAGTAGGCGACCAGGTCGGCGGCGCAGGCCGGTACCCGGAGCACCGATCCGTGGACGTCGTCGCGCACGGTGTACACCGTACCGCCGACGATGGACCGCATCTGCGGCGTCCACTTGTACACGGACACGGCCTCGTAGAGGTGGCCGGACAGGACCAGCGATCCGGTGCCGTACCGGAGTTGGTACTGCTGTGCCGGCAGCGGCCAGCCCGCGCAGCCCGCGCTGAAGGGGTTGGCCCGCCCGGTGACCGGGTTGTCCGCCTGGATCTGCCGGTACGCGGCCCACGCGGCGGCGAAGTCCGGCCGTACCGGATCCTCGTTGCAGATGGCCGCGCGGCCCATCACCGGGTTGAAGTCCTGCGGCGCACCGGCCGGCGGCGCCTGCTGGCCGCCCGGGCCGAGCACCCGCTTGACGGTGGGCGGCGCGGTGTCCCCGGTGGAGTCGCGCAGCTCGGCCATCAGCTGTGCGGCCAGCGGCCACACCCGCGAGTTCTGGGCGGCGCTCACCGCGATGATCGAGCCGTCGATGGGCAGCGGCAGGTCGGTGTACTGCTTCGGATTGGCGTCGAACCGGACGACCAGTCTCCGGATCGCGGTGCGTACCCGCGCCGCGGTGGTGCCGAAGCCGTAGGTGTCGTTGTGCCCGGCCAGCCAGGCGGCCATCCGCCCGAAGTCGCGTTCGGCGGCGGCGGCACGTTCGGCGGCGAAGACGTCACCCCGGAAGTGCGGGATGGCGACGCTGTCCAGGAACACGCGGCCCACGGTCTGCGGGAAGGCGCTGCGGTACACCACGCCGAGCCAGGTACCCCAGGAGACGCCGAGGAAGTTGAGCCTCGGCTCACCGAGCGCGGCGCGTACCCGGTCGAGGTCGCGGGCGACGTTCAGGGTCGTGATCTGGCTCAGGAAGGCGGCGTTGGACGAGCCGCACGCGGCGTTCGCGGCGGCCTGCCGGTCGTAGGCGAGCCTGGCCTCTGCCTCGGTGATCGGTCCGACGACCGGTCCCTGGTCCGAACCGCCCCCGCCGCCGGTCCGGCACTGCGCCTGCGTGCTGTACCCGACGCCGCGCGGGTCGAAGCCGATCAGGTCGTACCTGTCGTTGAGGTGCCGGTCCACGTCGCTGGAGACCACGACGTCGGCCGGCATCAGGTATCCGCTGCCCCCGGGTCCGCCCGGGTTGAGCGCGAGGCTGCCCAGCCGGTGCGCCCGGTCGGTGGCGGGCAGGCGGGTGATCGCGACGGTGATGTGCGGGCCGGCGGGGTGACGGTAGTCGAGGGGGACGCTGACGGTGCCGCACTGCATCCGGTCCAGCAGGGCGCGGTACGCGGCGACCAGGTCGTCGCCGACCCGGGACCGGATCACGTCGTCGGAGTACTGCGGGCACGGTTGCCAGGTGACGCGGGGCAGGTCGGGCGGCGCGCCGCCGGGT
>DATEJJ010000153.1:0-2259 GCA_035278125.1 Rugosimonospora sp. | reverse complement strand
GCCTCCTCGGTCGCCGGCGGGTCCTGCACCAGCAGGTCGAGCAGGCGCCGGCGGCGCCGGTCCAGCTCGCCCGCCTCGGCCGCGTGCGCCTGCGAGTACCCGTCGGCAGCGGCACTGGCCAGGTCGTCGACGTGCGTCCAGATGGCGTCGGCCACCTCGCTGATCGCACCCACCGGCAGCGCCTGCGCCTCGGCGAACTCGATCAACTGGCGCCAGCCCATCCGGGCGCCGATACGGATTGCCGCCTGCAACGCGTCCAGACTGCGGCCCTGATGCCGCTCACTGGCCCCGATGGCGCGGTACACGTCGCGCCAGCTCGTGTCGTTCGGACGGCGTTCGAGAGTGTCGAGGAAGCCGAGCAGGGCCTGCTCGACTCCGGCGCGCTGGGCGAGACGGTAGGGCTCGTCGCCGGGGCGTGCGTACTCCGGAATACGGGCCTGAATCTCCAGCGTCGTGATGTCCGCCAGCTCGCTGATCTTTGCGCGAAGCTCCAGCGCTGCCAGCCGGACGATCTCCTCAACACTCGTCGGTTTCGTGGTGTACTGCGTTTCTCCCATAGTGCTCCTCAGCTGCGTTGCCACTGCGCTGCCACGGAGGATGGGGGGGTTGCGGAATTATATGCACGACAGTCACTCTGCGAGGCGGGCACGTAAGCGGACGGATATGGTGTTGTCACCGCTTTGACAGCATCGTTACGCCAGGCGAGCAGTTGTGTGCGATAACACGCCCGGTACCGGTAGCCGTCACAGCGCGCTGGGTGAGCCGAACCCGAGCGACGTTCATCTCCTGACCGGCCCGCCGAGTTCCGTTGTTGGCCGCGCGGCGGTTGCCGGCAGGTGACGTATTCGCCGCCATCGAGGGTTAGCGTGCCGGCGTGAGTGGAGGACCCATCCTGGCCATCGCCCACCGCGCCGGCAACAGCCTCGCCAGCCTCCGGGCCGCCCTGGACGCGGGGGTCGATCTGGTCGAGGCGGACGTGCACCTGTTCCGCCAGGCGCTGGAGGTGCGGCACTGCAAGGCGATCGGGCGCCACCTGTTCTGGGAGCGGTGGTGCGACCTGGACCTGCGCCGCCGGGTGGCCCTGCCGGAGCTGGCCGACGTGCTGGCCGTGGCGGCCGGGGACCCGCGCCTCATGCTCGACCTCAAGGGCCCGGCACTCGGCGTGGCGCCGCAGGTCGCGGCCGCGCTGCGCCGGCTGGCTCCGGGGGTACCGGTGACCATCTGCACCAAGCAGTGGCGCATGCTCGACGCGTTCGAGGCGGATACCCACGTGCGCCGGGTCTTCTCCGCCAGCGACCCGCTGCAACTGGCCCGGTTGCGGGCGCGGATCCGTACCTGCCCCGGGGGAGCACAGCCGGAGCCGGGTTCGGGCGGAGGTGAGCACCCCCGGCGTCGCACCGCGTTCGGGGTGTCCATCCGGCTGGCGCTGCTCACCCCGCCGGTCGTGGCGGAGCTGCTGCGGCGTACCTCGGTGGTGATGGCCTGGCCGGTGGACACCGAGGCGGATTTCGACCGCGCGCGGCGGCTTGGCGTGACCGGCGTGATCAGCAAGAACCTGGACCTGCTGAACCGGCTGGTGGCCGCCCGGTGACCGAGCCCGCGGCCCGGTTGGTGGTACCGGCGGGTGGGTGGCGTCGTCGCTCCGCTCCCTCGCCGCAGGTCAGACGGTGTCGTCGTCGATGAGCCCGTACGGCGGTTCGTCGGACCGGCGGGAGAAGCGCACGATGACGTCGCCGGCGGCGCCCGGCGGGGGTACGTTGTCCGCCACCACGATCTGCGCGCCCAGCCCGCGCCCGGCCAGCCACGCGTGCAGGTGCCGGTAGATCCGGTCCACCGTGGCGCCGCCCGCCTGGCCGACGTTCTTCTGTGGACTGTCCAGCAGCAGGAACCCGGGGTGCGAGGAGCGGCTCTCCCAGGCCACCTCGAACAGGGCCAGCTGCCAGGCGAGCGCGATGAGCGTACGCCCGCCCGAGGAGGCCGCCGAGTACGGCTTCCCGCGCATGTACGGCGTCAGATCGTCGGCCAGGTGGGCATCCGCGATCTTCGGGTAGTGCCACTCCTCGAGGATCTGCCGGTACCGCTCGCTGACCCGGCGTACCACCGAGGCGCGGTCCGCCCGCGGCGGCTGGTCCCGGGCGTCGGTCAGCTCCTCGCGCAGCGAGGCGAGCAGCGCCTCCTGGCGTTCGATGTCGGCCGCCCGCCGCTCCAGGCTGTGCGTGAGCCGCAGCCCGCCGACCGCGCGTTGCAGCCCGGTGCTCG
>DATEJJ010000152.1:0-7049 GCA_035278125.1 Rugosimonospora sp. | reverse complement strand
GTTGGATCCGGCGGTGACGGCGCGGGTGTTGGAGCGGATCCGGACGGGGATCGAGCAGCCGAAGGAGTTGCAGCAGTTGACGGAGCAGGAGCGGCGGATTCTGGAGTACATCGCGCAGGGGTTGACGAATCATGAGATTGCGCAGCGGATGTTCCTGGCGGACAAGACGGTGAAGAACTATGTGTCCAGTGTGCTGGCCAAGCTGGGCCTGGAGCGGCGCACCCAGGCCGCGGTACTCGCGACCAAGCTCCTCGGCCGCGCGTGACGAGACACAGCCCCGGATGACCGCCCCGGTTTGCCACGCGCGTTGACCCGGTCCGTGCGGGTCGCCGCTGAACGGTGCGGTCATGGTCGTCACGGTGGCCTGTCCGGCTCGTGACGCCTGGCACGTCGCGATGATCCCGCCATCCGTGGATCGCACACTTGCGCACGAAAGCACTCGAACGTCCGATGTGGTCAGTGGCTGCGACCCACCCGCAACCCGTGCTGATCCACGCCGGACAGCCGGGCGGCTACCTGCTGGACGTACACGCCTGCGCCAGCTACGGCGACCGGTTCACCGTGCTAGAGGCCGACACCGTCTGCTACCCGGGATCGCTGCGCAACTTCCTACTGCTGGCCGACCAACTCGGCGACCGTCACGACCTGTGCGTGGGCGTCGCGCCCGCGGTGGCCAACCCCAACGGACCCGCGCTCGTCAGCGACCGGGACGGGCGGATCACCGCGATGAGCTGGCACGCGCAGCCCAGCGGGTTGGTCCCACTGGCGGCCTGGCACTGGTCGGCCCGACTGCTTGAGGCCGCGCCGCCGTTCGCGCAACGCACGGGCTCCACGAGTACGGCCGACTACGTGACCTGGGCCGTGCAGCGCGGCGCCGCTGTGGCTGGCATCGGCATCCCTGCCGGCGTCAACATCAACACCCCGGCCGACCTGGGCGCCGCGCGATCCGGCGCGGCCGGTTGGTTGGCCCCCACCGCAACGATCACTGACGAATCGCTTACTGATGACAGGAGACTCGCCTCGTGACCATCGCCCTCATCACAGGGTCGGCCGGGTTGATCGGCTCGGCTGCCGCGCGGCACTTCGCCGGACTCGGCCTGCATGTGGTCGGTGTCGACAACGACATGCGCCGGTACTTCTTCGGTCCGGACGGCTCCACTGCCGACACCGCCGACCGCCTCGCCCGTGACCTGGGCAGCAGCTACACCCACCACCACACCGACATCCGCGACCGGGACGCGCTCAGGCAGTTGTTCGCCCATTACGGCCTCGACATCACGCTCGTCGTGCACACGGCGGGTCAGCCCAGCCACGACTGGGCCGTGCGGGAACCGTTCACCGATTTCGACGTCAACGCCACCGCCACGCTCAACGTGTTGGAATGCGCCCGCCGCCACTGCGACCGGGCCGCAGTGGTGTTCTGCTCCACCAACAAGGTCTACGGCGACAGACCCAACACCCTGCCGATGGTGGAGCGGGGCACGCGGTGGGAAATCGACCCGGCCCACCCCTACGCGGACGGCGTCACGGAGAACATGTCCATCGACGCCTGCCTGCATTCCATCTTCGGCGTCGGCAAGGTCGCTGCCGACATCGCGGTGCAGGAGTACGGCCGGTACTTCGGCATGCGCACGGCCACCTTCCGCTGCGGCACCCTGACCGGGCCGGCACACGCTGCCGCGGAACTGCACGGCTTCCTGGCCTACGTGATGCGCTGCGCCATGCAGCGGCGCACGTACACGATCTACGGGTACCAGGGCAAACAGGTCCGGGACGCGATCCACTCCGATGATCTCGTGGCGGCGTTCGATGCGTACTGGCGCGACCCGCGGCCCGGCGAGGTCTACAACATGGGTGGCGGCCGGCGCGCCAATATCAGCGTGCAGGAGGCTATCGCCCTGGCCGAACAGATCACCGGACAGCCGATGACCACCCGGTACCTGCCCAACCCCCGAGTCGGCGACCACATCTGGTGGATCAGCAACACTGGCAAATTCGCCCAGCACTACCCCGGATGGAAGCTGACCTACGACGTGCCCGCCATCCTGACCCAGATCTACGACGCCAACAGCGACAGGTGGGTCAGTGAACGCTGACCAGGTTCCGGTATTGCGGCGAGGCCAGGAACGCCGGCACGATCACCGAGTAGGCCCGGCCGAACACCAAATCGGGAATCCCCTGCGGGGGAACGAACCAGACGCCTGCGCCTTCGCCGCACACGATGTCCTCGTCCCGCGCGTCGGTGGCCGCATAGAAGACGTGGTAGTCGCCCAACGCGCCTGGGTAGCGGGCCGAGGGGGCGATACCCTGCCAGAACAGATCCAGCCGCTCGGCCTTCAGCCCGGTCTCCTCCAGCAGCTCCCGATGCGCCGCGTCCAACGGGTCCTCGCCCGGGTCCACATGACCACCGGGAAGGCACCACCGGTGCGGGTCAATCCGGGTGTTGCCGTCACGCAACTGCAACAGCAGTCGCCCCACCGGATCCACCAGCAGCACCCCGGCGATGCGGGTACACACCTCCTGCGTCACGAACACGCAGCCTACGCAATCTTGGCCGCCCGCGCTGGCGCACCGGAGCTGTCCCCGAGGAACCGGCGAGTACCCGGCGGCTGTCGATGACGACGACACCACATGGCGCACTCTCGTGGGTGACCCTAGGCCGACCTCGAAGGAGAACGTCATCATGACCGACACGTTGCCGCAACCCGGTGCCACCAGCCCGCGCGGGTTGTTGGCCGGTGCCTGCCTGGTCAGACTGGCCGGCACCGCCGCGTGCACTTCCACCAACACCGGCAATGCCGCCACCGGGGGTGCGGGCGCGGGCGGGGTGCGCCGAGTATCGACCCCAACGTGTGGGTCAGCGCCGCCACACCCTCAGCTGGGCCCACACGGATCCACCGAGCAACGTGTCCACCTCGGCCAGGGTGGACAGCGCAGCCCGGCGCCGGCTTCCCCGACCCGCATGCCCGCGTCCCGGCCGCAGGCGGAATGAGTTAGCTGATCGGGTACCGGGTCCCCGCGTCCGGGCTGATTGACGCGCCGCCGGTCGCGGGGCAGCGTTAGAGGTCGATGGATCGGGGGCGGGGATGCGGGTCATCGGTGTCGGGTTCGGGCGTACGGGTACCTCGTCGTTGAAGTCCGCACTGGACATGCTCGGCTTCGGGCCGTGTTACCACATGTCCGAGGTCATCACCGACCGGCGCCGGGTGCGGCAGTGGCTGGCGCTGGCCAACGGCGCGCCCCCGGACTGGGACGGGCTGTTCGCCGGGTACCAGAGCACAGTGGACTGGCCGGCCGCGGCGTACTGGCGTGCCCTGGTGGCGGCGTACCCGAAGGCGAGGGTCGTGCTGACCGTACGGGACCCGGCCCGCTGGTACGACAGCGTCCGCAACACCATCTTCCGGCAGGCGGTGGACCCGCCCCGGGGCGCGGGTGCGGCGGCGCTGCGGCTGGCGGCCGTGCTGAGCCCGGACCTGCGGGCGTTCCAGCAGATGGAGCACCGGACCATGCTGCGCGGCGTCTTCGACGGTCGCATCGCCGAGCGGGAGCACGCGATCGCGGTGTACACCCGGCACATCGACGAGGTACAGGCGACCGTGCCCGCGGACCGGCTGCTCACCTACCGGGTGGCCGACGGCTGGCCGGCGCTGTGCGACTTCCTGGAGGTGCCGGTACCGGCGTACGCCTTCCCGCACGACAACACCACCGAGTCGTTCAACCAGCGCCACAGCCGCCGGCTCGCGCGGCTGGCGCTGGGCCGCCTCGCCCGGCGGCATCGGGTCCCGCCCCGCGCCTAGCGATCTGACGCCTATTTGACGTAGGGCAAATAGACCAAGACATTTACTATTATCAATGGTAACGTCGCTCCCGCAATTGCCCCGGCATGAAGGGAAACGGCGATGAATCACGTCCTCAGGCGGATGGTCACCGCGACCGCCGTCGGCCTGCTCGGCCTCGCGGGTGCGGGCCTGGCCGCGGTGGCGCCGGCGGCCGCCGCACCGGCCCGGGTGCCCGCGCAGATCGACCCGAACCAGCCGCACAGCGGCCTGCCGAAGGTGGCGCCGCGCGGCCTGACCCCGCCCACCGGCGCCTCCTGCACGATCGCCTCGACCACCACCCCGACGACCTCCAACTGCTGGTCGGGCTACGTGCAGCAGGCCGGCGGCTACAACACCATCTCGGCCTCCTGGACGGTACCGACGGCGAACCCGGCCACCGTGAACAGCAACTCGTTCACCTGGATCGGCATCGACGGCTGGAACTCCGCCAACCTGATCCAGACCGGTACCGCGCAGACCTGGAACGCCAGCACCAACTCCGCGTCGTACCACGCCTGGTGGGAGATCCTGCCGGCCAGCGAGACCCCGGTCTTCAACGTCTCCCCGGGCGATGCGATCACCGCCTCGATATCCCGGGTGAGTGGTACGCAATGGTCCATCCTGCTCCAGGACCACACGAACGGGCAGACCATTTCCACCACGCAGACGTACACCGGTCCGGGTGCCTCGGCCGAGTTCATCCACGAGGCGCCGACACAGGGCGGGAATGTGGTACCGCTGACCCCGTTCTCCACGTTTTCCTTCTACGACGCCCGGGTCAACGGGAACAGCCCGGCGCTGAACGCCAACCAGCGAGTGACCATGGTGCAGAACTCGGCCACCGTCTCCAGCATCTCCACCCCGAACGAGGCGGCCAACGGCTTCTCGGTGGCGAACAGCGCGACGGCCCCGGCCGCGCCGCCCACCCCGGTGTTCCAGCTGCACAGCGACGGGACGATCTGGGCCTCCACCGGCGCCGGCTGCTCCGGCAGCAGCTGCCCCGGCTGGTTCCTGCTCGACAACAACCCCGCGACCGTACAGATCGCGGCCGGTGCGGGCTCGGTGTTCCAGCGGCACTCCGACGGCTCGATCTGGGAGTGGACGGGTACGCCCTGCTCGACCGGCTGCCCCGGATGGGCCCTGCTCGACAACAACCGCGCCACGACGTCCATCTCGGCCGGCTCGGGTACGGTGTTCCAGCTGCACAGCGACGGCTCGATCTGGCGCTCGACGGGCGTACCGTGCAACACGTCGTGTCCAGGGTGGACAGAGCTGGACAACAACCCGGCGGCGAAGGCGATCGCGGCGGGTGCGGGTACGGTGTTCCAGTTGCACACTGACGGATCGATCTGGCGGTCGACCGGTGTCGCGTGCTCGGGTGCCTCGTGTCCGGGCTGGACCGAGCTGGACAACAACCCGGCGGGCGTCGGCATCGTGGCCTCCTCCAGCACGGTGTACCAGCTGCACAGTGACGGCTCGATCTGGCGGTCCACCGGTACCGCCTGCTCGGGTGCGTCGTGTCCGGGCTGGACCGAGCTGGACAACAACCCGGCGGCGCGGGCCATCTCGGTCTCCAACGGAAGCTGACCGCGTAGCAGGACCGCCGTGCCGGCCATCCGGCACGGCGGACCGTTGGGCGCGGTGATCGGGTGCTTCGGCGAACGGACGGTTGCGGTCGGCTCCGGATAGCGAAAGGTTTCGATGAGCGCGGTCCGGCCATCCGGCGGCCGGTGGGGGTGGTGCGCTGACCGGTCTGGAGGCGGGCGTGACGACATCGGCAACCCGGCAGGCAACCACCGACCGTGCCCCGCGCCGCCGCGCGGTCATCGCCAGCACGGTCGGCACCACCATCGAGTGGTACGACTTCTTCCTCTACAACACGGCCGCCGCGCTGCTCTTTCCGGCGCTGTTCTTTCCGCACCAGGCCGCGTACACCGGCATCCTGCTGTCCTTCGGCACGCAGTTCGTGGGCTTCGCCGCGCGGCCGGTGGGCGCGGCCTTCTTCGGGCACTTCGGTGACCGGGTGGGCCGCAAGGCGATGCTGGTGACCACGCTCGTGCTGATGGGCGTCAGCACGTTCCTCATCGGGCTGCTGCCCACCTACCACTCGATCGGGTACACCGCACCGGTGCTGCTGACCGTGCTGCGCGTCGTGCAGGGGCTCGGCGTGGGCGGTGAGTGGGGCGGCTCTGTCCTGCTGTCGATGGAGTGGGGGTCGCGGCGGCGGCGCGGGCTGATGGCGAGCTGGCCGCAGCTCGGCGTACCGCTGGGGCTGGTGCTGTCCACCGGCGCGGTCCGGCTGCTGACCACGCTGACCGGCGGCAACTTCGACAACTGGGGCTGGCGGGTGCCGTTCCTGGTCAGCATCGTGCTGGTCGCGGTCGGCCTGTACGTGCGGCTGCGGGTGCTGGAGACGCCCGAGTTCGTGACGGTACGCCAGCGGGACGCGCTGCTGCGGCGCCCGCTCGTCGAGGTGGTCCGGCGGCAGTGGGGCGCGATCCTCGGCTCGGCCGTCGTGCGGATGTCCGAGCAGGCGCCGTTCTACCTGTTCACCGCGTTCGTGCTGACGTACGGCACGGCACGGCTGAAGCTCAACCGCACCGATGTGCTCAACGACGTCCTGGTCGCGGCGGCGGTCGGGCTGATCACCGTGCCGCTGTTCGGGTACCTGTCCGACCGGCTCGGGCGCCGCCTGGTGTACGGCGTGGGGATCGTGTGCACGGCGCTGTACGCGTTCCCCTACTTCGGCCTGCTGAACACCAGGTCGGCCGGGCTGGTCCTGCTCGGCGTGGTCCTGTCGCTGGTCTTCCACGACATCCAGTACGGTCCCCAGGCGGCACTCATCGCGGAGTCCTTCGGCCCGAACGTGCGGTACTCCGGCGCCGGGCTCGGGTACCAGCTGGCCTCGGTCATCGCCGGTGGCCCGGCACCGCTGATCGCCACCAGGATCCTGGCGTCCACCGGTTCCAGCGTGGGCATCAGCCTCTACATCGTCGGCTGCTGCGTGCTGGCCATGGTCGCCCTGGTGCTGATGCCGCGCCGCGTGGTGGCTCAGCAGGACGCGAACAGCCCGGCGCCGGTGCGGACGGGGTGACACCCCGGCCGCGGGCGGGTCAGCCGCTGAGCGCGGCCTCGACCCAGCAGCCGGTGGTGAGCAGCGCGGACTCCGCTCCCGCCGGCCCGACCAGTTGCAGGCCGAGCGGCAGCCCGGCCGGGCTGCGCAGCCCGGGT
>DATEJJ010000151.1:0-23856 GCA_035278125.1 Rugosimonospora sp. | reverse complement strand
CCCGGCGGCGGGACGGTCGCCGTCGTCGAGCAGGCCGGCCCGCTCCAGCGCGCGTACCGCACCGGACTCGGCCGCCCGGCCGCGCAGGCCCGCCCCGCGTACCGCCGCCAGCAGCGCGGTCTCGAACACGGTCATGCTGCCCAGCGGCCGGGGTACCTGGAACGTGCGCGCCAGGCCCATGCGGCAGCGGCGGGCGGGCGGCGTGGCGGTGATGTCGGCGCCGTCGAGCAGCACCTCACCCCGGTCCCGGCGGGTGGCCCCGGCCACGATGTCGAGCAGGGTCGTCTTGCCCGCGCCGTTCGGCCCGACCAGCCCGACCGCCTCGCCCGCATCGACCACAAAGGACACACCATCGAGAACCGTGAGCGCGCCGTACTGCTTGCCGATCCCGCGCACCGCCAAGGCTGGTGTCATCGCAGGAACTTCAGGTCACCCTGAACCGGGATGTCCGGTGCCGCGCTGTTGTCCACCACCACGAGGTCGAACGTGTTGCCGGTGCCGAGCCGCCACTGGCCCACCAGATCGGGCGCCAGCGCCACGTTGCGTACCGGCCCGGTGGTGAAGTCGTACCGGCCGGTGATGGCCTCGCCCTTGAGCGCGCCGATCGCGTGCGCCACCGCCTGCCGGTTCTTCGGGTCGCCGGATGCCTTGAGCGCGGCCACCGCCACCTCGAACAGCGCGTGGTCGAAGCCCATCGGCTGGGTCCACTGCTTCCCGGTCTTCTGCTGGTACCCGTCCGCGAACGCGCGCGCGGTCGTACCGTCCAAAGAGGACTTGTACGGGTAGTCCGCGTGCCACCAGGCCGGCGCGACGAGGTTGTTGCCGAGCGGACCGAGCGCCTCGACCACGCTCGGGAACAGCAGCGCCTTGGCGATGGTGGCCAGTTTCGGGGTGAACCGGTTCTGGCTGGCCTGCTTCCAGAAGGTGATGAAGTCCGGCGGTATCGGCGCCGCCTGGACGATGTCGGCGCCGCCGTTGCGGAACGAGGAGATGATCGGGGTGAAGTCCTGCGATCCGTCCTGGTACGCGCCGGAGTCGACCAGCTTCCAGTTGAGTTGCTTCACCACCGGGGTGAAGTATTTGCGGTAGCTGTCCCCGTCCACGTCGTTGGGCCACAGCGCCCCCACCACGTGTGGCCCGCCGGGCACCCGCTGCCACAGCTTGGAGAAGACCACGGACTCCGCCTGGGTACCGATGAAATAGAGGTACGTGTACTCGAAGGTCTTGGTGGCGCTCCCGCCCCGCGGGTAGAACCAGATCTCCCACGGGCAGATGGTGGACAGGCACGGTACCCGCGCCGCCTCGCACTGGTCGCTCACCGGGTTGGTGGTGTCCGGCGTGGAGGTGGCCAGCACGATGTCCACCTGGTCCTGGTTGATCAGCTCGCCGGCCACCTGGGCGGCCCGGGCGCTGCTGGACTGGGTGTCCTTGTCGATGATCTCTATGGTGTATTTGGTGCTACCGACAGTGATGCCGCCGGCGAGTGCCTGGCGTACCACGGCGAGCACGTAGTCGTTGGACTCGCCGAAGACGGCCAGGGCGCCGGTCTTCGGGACGACGTACCCGATCTTGATCGTCTTGCCGCCGCTGCTCTGCGTGCTCTGCAGGCCCTTGCTGCACGCGGCGGCGAGCCCCGTGCCGGCCAGACCCGCGGCGGCGAGCAGCCCGCGGCGGCTCATCGTGCTACCCATGCTGGCCGTACTACCCGTGCCGGGCGGGTGCGGTCTTGAACGACAAGGCACACCGCTTGACCATGCGCGCATGCCGCAGGAAGCTGAGACCGATCCGTACCGGAGGTGGGCCGTGGTCGACGTGGTGTGCACCGATGACCTGCCCGAGGCCGAGCGCTTCGACTTCTGGCGGCAGGCGGTGTCGGAGGCGTTCGTGCCGCTGGACGCCTCCCGTACCGGGGAGGGTGCGTTCCGTGGCGAGCTGCGCGGGGCGAGCCTGGGCGCGCTGCGCCTGTACCAGGTGGAGGCGGACAGCCACCAGGTGCGGCGTACCAGCAGATTGATCGCGGCCGAGCGGGGCGACTACTTCAAGCTCGGCCTGCAGGGCCGGGGTGGCAGCGTGCTGGTGCAGGACGGCCGCGGCGCGGTGCTGCGCCCCGGCGACTTCACCATCTACGACACGACGCGGCCCTACACATTCAGCTTCGACGATCCCTGTGAGCTGCTGGTACTGATCTTCCCGCGTGCCATGCTCGGGCTGTCCGCGCGGGACGTCGCCCGGATCACCGCGACCCGCTTCTCGGGGGCCACCGGGCTGGGCGGCCTGATCAGCTCGTTCCTGGCCCGGGCGGCGGACGTGCTGGACGACGTGGACGTGCGGGACAACCACCGCCTCGGTACCAATGTGCTGGATCTGCTCACCACGGCCCTGGCCGGACATCTGGACGTGCGCCCCACCGACCCGGACACGGTGCGCCGCGCGCTGTTCGCCCGCAGCCTGGCCTACATCGACGAGCACCTGGGCGAGGCGTGCCTGACACCGGACCGGATCGCGGCGGCGCAGCACATCTCCACCCGGTACCTGCACAAGCTCTTCCATGCGGAAGGCACGACGGTGTCGGCCTGGATCCGGCGGCGCCGGCTGGAGGCGTGCAGCCATGACCTGCGGGACCCGATCCACGCGAACCGCTCGGTGAGCGCGATCGCCGCGCGCTGGGGCCTGCCGGACGCGGCGCACTTCAGCCGGCTGTTCCGCGCCACCTACGGCCTGAGCCCGCGCGACTACCGGATGGCGCAGGCAGCGCACGCGCGTGTGACGGGGTGACCGAGCGCTCGCGCGAGGCACGACAGGCGACGTCAGGCCGGCCCTTCGCTCGCGTGCATGCGGGGGCCGGCCCGACTCCCGGCCGTTCTCCGGCGGTCAAGGGCTGTGCGCTCCCGGTCAAGACGCGCGCGGCCGGTCCGGCACAGGATGTGCGGTGTGGGACGGTTGGACGGCCGGGTGGCCATGATCACCGGTGGCGAGGGGAGCGTGGGCATGGCCACCGCCCGGACCTTCGTGCGCGAGGGCGCCCGGGTGGTGCTGGCCGGCCTGTCGGCCAGCCAGCTGGCCGACGCCGGCAAGGAACTCGGGGACGACGTGGCGAGCTGCACGGTCACCGACGTGACCGACGCGGTCTCGGTGCGGGCCGCGGTGGCGCACACCATCACGCGCTTCGGGCGGCTGGACATCGTGTTCAGCAACGCCGGGATCAGCGGCGTGGTCGCGCCGCTCGTCGACTACCCGGATGAGGAGTTCGACCGGGTACTCGCGGTGCACGTGCGCGGGTCGTTCCTGACCTGCAAGTACAGCCTGCCGGTGCTGGCCGACGGGGGCAGCATCATCATCAACTCCAGCGTGGTCGGACTCACCTCCGATCCGGGCATCAGCGCGTACGCGACGGCGAAGCACGCGGTGGTGGGGCTGATGCGCACGCTGGCCAAGGAGGTGGCGGGGCGGGCGATCCGGGTCAACACGGTGCACCCGGGCCCGATCGACAACGAGTTCCAGCACGCGATCGAGGTGGCCGCGCTCGGCCCGCCCGCGGAACAGGCGGCCGCGGTGTTCGACCAGATGATCCCGCTGAACCGGCACGCCCGGCCGGACGAGATCGCGGCGGCCGTGCTGTTCCTGGCCAGCTCCGAGAGTTCATTCATGACCGGCGCCACCCTGGTCGTCGACGGCGGGATGTCGACGTGAGCGAGCGTCAGCGAGCGAACCAGCTAGCAGAGCGCCGTTGTGCCTCATGTCCGCGCGCAGCGAAGCGAGCACGGGCATGAGCATGTGTTCACCCGTAAGGGCGCTGGTGGAGATCCTGCGCAGCGAGGGTGTCGACCGGATCTTCGGCAACCCGGGCACCACCGAGCTGCCGTTCCTGGACGCGCTGGTGGACGAGCCCGACCTGCCGTACGTGCTCGGGCTGCACGAGGGCGGCGTGGTCGCCATGGCCGACGGGTACGCCCGGGTCACCCGGCGGCCGGGCTTCGCCAGCCTGCACATCGCGGCCGGCGTGGCCAACGGGCTGATCGGCCTGCTCAACGCGCGCCGCTCGCGTACCCCGCTGGTGGTCACCGCCGGCCAGCAGGACCGCCGGCACCTGCTCCACGACCCGATGCTCTCCGGCGACCTGGTCGGCCTGGCCCGCGCCGCCACCAAGTCCGCGGTGGAGGTGCAGCACGCGAGCGACCTGCCGCTGGTGCTGCGCCGGGCGTTCGCCGAGGCGGTACGGCCGCCGGCCGGGCCGGTGTTCGTGTCGATACCGATGGATCTGCTGGCCGAGGAGGTGGACGTCGCCGTCCCGATGCGGTCGGCGCGCCCGGAGGTGGGGGTGGCCGGCGGGCTGGACGCCGCCGCGGCCCGGCTGGCCGGGGCGCACCACCCGGTCATCATCGCGGGTGACGGGGTGGGGCGCGAGCAGGCCGTGGCCGAGCTGGTCGCGGTCGCCGAGGCGCTCGGCGCCGCCGTGTACCACCAGCCGATGGCCGACGGCATCAACTTCCCCGGCGGCCACCCGCTGTACCACGGCATGCCCGCGCCCACCGCGGCCGACCTGCGCGCCCGGCTGGCCCCGCACGACCTGGTCTTCATCGTCGGTACGCACGCCTTCTCGGCGCACCACTACACGCCCGGGCAGCCGGTGCCCGGGGACATCGACGTGGTGCAGCTCGACTCGGACCCGGCCGAGCTGGGGCGCAACTTCCCGGTCGCCATCGCGCTGCACGGCGGGCTGCGCCCCACCCTGGGCGCGCTGGCCGAACTGCTCGCGGGCGCCGTGCCGGAGGCGCCGATACGCACCATCCGGCTGGGCCAGGCCATCGCGGCCGAGCGGGCGCGGGTCGACGCGCTGGCCCGGGAGCGGTACGGCGGCGCGCCGCTCGACCCGCTGGCCGCGGTGCACGCGATCGCGAGCGCGCTGCCGGCGGACGCGGTGGTGGTCGAGGAGGCGATCACCGGCGGCCTGCTGCTGCGGCAGGTGCTGCGCCAGGACTGGCCGGACTCGTACGTGCACACCGTCGGCGGCGGGCTGGGCTGGGGGATCGGCGCGGCGATCGGTACCCAGCTGGGCAACCCGGACCGGCCGGTGGTCGCGGTGCTGGGCGACGGCAGCGCGGCGTTCGGGCTGCAGGCACTGTGGACCGCCGCGCACGAGCGGGTACCGGTGACCTTCGTGGTGCTGGCGAACAACGAGTACCGCACGCTCAAGGACACGCTGGACCGGGGGAAGAGCCGGTCCACAGTGGAGGGACGGTACGTGGGGCTGGACCTGAGCGACCCGTGCCTGGACTGGGCCGCGGCCGGCCGCGCGTTCGGGGTACCGGTCGCCCAGCCGGGCAGCTGCGCCGAACTGCGCGAGCTGGTCGGCGACTGTGCCGCGCTGGACGAGCCGCTGCTGGTACCGGTACCGATCGCGGCGCGCTAGCGCTGGGGCAGGGAGCTGGTCGAGTCGCGCAGTACCAGCCGGCCGGGCAGCTTGACCACGCACGGCGTACGCTGCCCGTCCAGCGCGCCCAACAGGTGGTTGACCGCGGCGGCGCCCAGCTGCTGCAAGTTCAGGTCCACTGTGGTCAGTGGTGGCCGGCACTCGGCGGCGAAGACCTCCCAGTTGTCGTAGCCGACGAGCGCGATGTCCTCCGGTACCCGCTTGCCGAGGTCCCGGATCGTGTCGGCCACCCCGACCGCGATCTGGTCGCTGCCGCAGAAGATGGCGTCCACCTCCGGGTGCGCCGTGAGCAGCATGTGCGCCGCGTTGCGGCCCCAGTGCTGGGTCCACTCGCCGTACCGGACCCCGCCGACCAGTGGCAGGCCGTGCTCTTCGAGCGTCTCGGCCAGGCCGGCGGCCCGCTCGCGCGCGGCGCGGTACACCTGCTCGCCGGCGATGTGGCCGATGTGCCGGCGACCCAGCGCGATCAGGTGCTCGGCGACGAGCCGGCCGCCACCCCGGTCATCGGCCACAATGGACACATCCTCGGGATCGTCCGACTCGGCGTACACGTAGACCACGGGTACCGGGATGTCCGCGGTCAGGGAGGCGCAGACGTCGTTGGTTTCGCCCAGTACGATCAGCCCGTCGATCTTGCGGGCGAGCAGGGTGCGGATGTAGTGCGCGCGCCGGATCGCGTCGCCCCGCGCGTCGCACAGCAGCACCGACATCTGCTCGTTGCCCAGCGCGTTCTCCGCACCGAGCAGCACCGGGATGGCGAACCGGCCGGCCAGGTCGTTGGTGAGCAGGCCGATGGTGCCGGTGCGCCCGGAGATCAGCCCGCGGGCCAGCGCGTTGGGCTGGAAGGAGAGTTCGTCGGCGGCGCGCAGCACCCGGTTGCGGGTCTCCGGAGCGACCTCGCCGCGCTTGTTGAGGGCCTTGGAGGCGGTGGCGACGGAGACGCCGGCACGCCGGGCGACGTCGCTGAGGGTCACGGACTGCGGGCGTCGGGCGCTCACCAAGGTCCTTTCGGGTCCCGTTTCGGGGATCGTTTCGGTGGAGGGTGCCTGCGGTGCACTGTACCTGCTGCGGTATCCCGGGCCAACACTGCCTATTGACACCGACGAAAGCCCGTGACTAGAGTGCCGAAAAGGTTTTCGGAAGACCCGAAAAGACTCCTTCGTCCTGAGCGTTCTCTCCGCCCCGGGATACCCCTGCCGTGACCACAAGGAGACTCCATGCGCCCGAATGCGGTGCTTGCCGCGCTGGCCGGCGCGGTGCTGCTGCTCGCCGGCTGCCAGAGCGCCGGTACGAGCGCGGCCGCGAACGACACCTCCGCCAAGGACGACGGCACCACCCTCACCATGTGGACGCGGTCCCCGACGGCCACGTTCAGCCAGACTCTCATCGACGCGTACAACAGGTCGCACAAGAACCAGGTCAGGCTGACCGTCATCCCGGCCGACTCGTACCAGCAGAAGGTGGGTACCGCGGCGGGTGCCCGGCAACTGCCCGACGTGCTCGCCACCGACGTGGTGTACGCGCCCAACTACGCGGCCAACGGCGTCTTCCTGGACATCACCGCGCGGGTGAACCAGCTGCCGTTCAGGAACACGCTGGCGCCCGCGCACATGAAGGCGGCCACCCACGACGGCAAGGTGTACGCGGTACCGCACGACATCGACCTGTCCGCCGTCTTCTACAACAAGGTGCTGTTCACGAAGGCCGGGCTGGACCCGGCGAAGCCGCCCACCACGCTGGACGAGCTGTACGCCGACGCGAAGCGGATCAACGCGCTGGGCGGCAAGGTGCACGGGTACTTCTTCGGCGGGGCCTGCCCGGGCTGCATGCTGTTCACCACCTGGCCGATGATCTGGGCGTCCGGCGCCACCGTGCTCAACGAGCAGGGTACGGCGTCCACACTGGACAACCAGGCCGCCGCGAGCGTGTACGCGCTGTACCGCAGGATGTTCGCCGAGGGCCTGGCCCCCGCCTCGGCGAAGAACGAGAACGGTCCTACGTGGACACAGGACTTCAGCAACGGGCAGATCGGCATCCAGCCGATGGGTGCCACCGCGTTGCAGACCATGAAGGAGGGCGCCGACCTGCAGGTGGGCGTGGCGCCGATACCGGGGCTCACCGGCGGCGCGTCCTCGTTCGTCGGCGGTGACGTGCTGGGCGTCAGCGCGAACAGCACGCACGCGGCGCAGGCGTGGGACTTCATCTCCTGGACGCTGTCCCAGGACGCTCAGGTCCAGGTGGTCGCGAAGAACAAGAACATCACGGTACGCAGCGACCTCGCGGACAACACGTACGCGCAGCAGGACCCGCGGCTGGGTACCTTCAACAGGCTGGCGGGCGAGGGCCAGACGCCGATCTCGGTGAACTTCGGCAAGACCTTCAACGATCCCAACGGACCGTGGACGTCAACGGTGACCGACGCGGTCTTCGGTACCGGCGACGTGGCGGGTGTGCTCACCCGGCACAACGCCAGCATCACCCAGTCGCTGGCCTGATGGCGTCGGTACGGCCGCCGCGCACGGGTGCGCTGTACGCGGCACCGATGGCGGCTCTGGTCGCGGTGTTCTTCGTGGTCCCGCTCGGCCTGATGGTGTGGATGTCCCTCAACCACTGGCCGCTGCTGGGTGCGTCGCACCCCGACGGCGTGGCCGACTACGCGGCGCTGAAGGACCCGCTGTTCCTGCGCGCCATCGTGTTCACCCTCAAGTACACCGCCGTGACGACCGTGGTGCTGAGCCTGGTCGCGTTCGGGCTCGCCCTGCTGGTGCAGGAGTCCCGCCGCGGCGTCGGCGTGTTCCGCACGGTGTTCTTCCTGCCCGCGGCGGTCGGCCTCGCCTCGGCCAGCCTGCTCTTCTACGGGCTGTTCAACGGCGACTCGTCCCCGCTCAACGGGCTGGTACGGCTGCTGAACGGAAGCGACCACGACATCGACTGGCTGGGCAGCAACGGCAACGCGCTCGGGTCGGTGGTCGGCATGATCACCTGGCGGTTCGCCGGGTTCTACATGCTGATCCTGATGACGGGCCTGCAGGGCATCGACCCGGTGCTGTACGAGGCGGCGCGTACCGACGGGGCCAGCCGGTGGCAGACCATGAGGCGGGTCACGCTGCCGCTGCTGCGACCGACCATCGCGCTGATGATGGTGCTTTCGGTGACGGGTTCGCTGCTCGCCTTCGACCAGTTCTTCGTGCTGACCGGCGGGCGGCACGAGACGGCGACAGTCGTCATCGACATCTACCGCGAGGCGTTCCTGTCCCAGGATCTCGGCCGCGCCGCCGCGGTGTCGGTGGCCATCCTCGCCGTCCTCATCGTGCTCAACGGCGCGCAACTGCGCTTCCTGCGCCGCGACGGCAGCCGTTGAGCCCTACCGGAGCGGAGAACCATGTCCCGAAACGCCCGCGCGGCGGGCTTCTACTCCACCTCGACCCTCCTCGCGGTGCTGTTCCTGCTGCCGATGGTGTGGACGCTGTACTCGTCGGTACACGGCCGGCAGGCGGCGAGCGGGAACGCGGGCTGGGGCGTCGCCAACTACCAGCGCCTGCTGCACTACGGCAGCGGCCTCGGCGTGTACGTGGTCAACACCGTCGTGGTCGCACTCGTCACGCTGACGGTCACCGTCGTCGCCACGACACTGGGCGGGTACGCGGTGGCGCGGTTCTCCTTTCCCGGCAAGAACCTGCTTTTCCTCGTGACGCTGGCGATCCTGATGGTGCCGTACACCACGCTGCTCATCCCGCTCTACATCCTGCTCGGCTGGATCGGCCTGCAGGACTCGCTGATCGGGCTGGGCCTCGTGCTCGCCACGCTGCAGCTGCCGTTCGGGCTGTTCATGATGCGCAACTCGTTCGAGGCGCTGCCGGTCGAGCTGGAGGAGGCCGCGCTCATCGACGGGGCCACCCCGACCGCGGCGCTGCGCCGGGTACTGCTGCCCGGGGTGCTGCCGGGCATGGTGACCGTGGCGCTGTTCTCGTTCCTGGCCGCCTGGAACGAGTTCGTCGCCCCGCTCATCTTCCTGACCAGTGGCAGCAAGTTCACCCTGCCGGTGGCGCTGTTCAACCTGCAGTCCGGCAGCCTCGGCTCGGTCGACTTCGGCGCGCTGCAGTCCGGCGTGGTCACCGCGGCGGTGCCGTGCGTCGCCGTCTTCCTCCTGCTCCAGCGCTACTACGTGCGGGGCTTCACATCCGGTGCGCTCAAGGGCTGAGAGTTGACATGACCGACGTTGTTTCGCCACCGGCTCTGTACGCCGGACCCGCCGCACCGACCGCCCGCGCGCTGGCCGCGCTGCACCCGCTGCGCCCCGACCGCGTGGTGCTGCAGCCGCACGGCCTGCTCGGCGCGTGGCAGAAGCGCAACCGCGCGGCCACCCTGCCGCACTGCCTGACCCAGCTGGAGCAGGCGGGCTCGCTGGACAACCTGCGGCGGGTGACCGGTGCGTCCCGCGGCCGGTACCGCGGGATGTGGTTCCAGGACTCCGACGTCTACAAGACGCTGGAGGCGGTCGCCTGGGAGATCGGGCGGCGGCCGGTCGCGGAGACCGCGGAACTGCGCGCGTTCCTCGACTCCACTGTGGACCTGTTGGACGCGGCGCAGGACGGTGACGGGTACCTCAACTCGTACTTCCAGGTCGACCACCGGGACCGGCAGTGGCGGGAACTGCGCGGCAGCCACGAGCTGTACTGCGCCGGGCACCTGATCCAGGCGGCGGTGGCCGCGGTGCGGGCCGGCGTGGGTGACCGGCTGATGGCGGTCGCCCGGCGCTTCGCGGACCTGCTCGTGACCCGCTTCGGGCCGGGTGGGCAGGACGCGGTGTGCGGCCACCCGGAGATCGAGACCGCGCTGGTGGAGCTGTACCGGGTGACCGGGCACGCGCCGTACCTGGACCTCGCCCGCCGGTTCGTGGACCTGCGCGGGCACGGGCTGCTCGGGGTGGACGGCATGGGCCCGCAGTACTACCAGGACCACGCGCCGGTACGCGCGGCGACCGAGGTGACCGGGCACGCGGTACGCCAGCTGTACCTGCTCGCCGGCGCGGTGGACGTGGCGGTCGAGGCGCACGACCGGGAACTGCTGGCCGCCACCGAGCGGCTGTGGGACTCGGCCTTCGGCACCAGGACGTACCTGACCGGCGGGCACGGGTCGCGGCACCGGGACGAGGCGTTCGGCGACCCGTACGAACTGCCACCGGACCGCGCGTACGCGGAGACCTGCGCGGCCATCGCCAGCTTCCAGTGGAACTGGCGGATGCTGCTGGCCACCGGCGGGCACCGGTACGCCGACGAGATGGAGCGGGTGCTCTACAACGCGGTCGCGGTGTCCACGGCGCTGGACGGGCGGCACTTCTTCTACGCCAACCCGCTGCACCTGCGCGCCGGGCACGACGGGTCCATCGAGGACGCGCCGTCGCGGCGGCTGGCCTGGTACACCTGCGCCTGCTGCCCGCCCAACCTGGCCCGGCTGCTCGCCTCGCTCCAGTCCTATGTGGCCACCGGGAACGGCGACGGCGTGCAGCTCCACCTGTACGGCGCCGGTACGATCCACAGTGGACAGCACGTGCTGGACGTGAGCACCCGGTACCCGTGGGACGGGTGGGTGGCGGTGACCGTACGGTCCGCGGGGCCGGGACCGTGGACGCTGGCGCTGCGGGTACCCGCCTGGTGTACGGCGTACACGCTGCGGGTGGACGGGGTCGCGGTGGAGGTGGAGCCGCGGGACGGGTACCTGCGGCTGGTGCGTGAGTGGACGCCCGGTACCACCGTGGTGCTGGCGCTGGACATGGCGCCCCGCCTGGTATCCGCGCACCCGCACGTCGACGCGGTACGCGGGTGCCTCGCCCTCGTGCGCGGCCCGCTGGTCTACTGCCTGGAGCAGGCCGACCTGCCCGACGGGGTACCGCTGCAGGATGTGCGCCTCAACGCCGGCGCCCCGATCGTGGCCGCGGAGACCGGGGGCCACACCCCGATCCCGGTGGTGCTGACCGCGGAGGGGGTGGCGGTCAGCGCCAGCGACCCGGCGCTGTACCGGGACGGCGGGGCCGTCGCGGGTACTCCCGCGACGGTCCCGCTCACCGCGATCCCGTACTTCCTGTGGGGCAACCGGGCCCCGGGACCGATGCGGGTGTGGATACCGGTCGATACGACCGCTACTGTGCCGTCACCGTGAACCCCTTGAAGTTGAACTCGGCGTTGTCGCCCCGGATGCCGACCGCGCCCGGCGCCGTGATCGCCCGGCAGCCCTGCCCGTGGTCGACCGCCGTGACCGCGAGCCTGCCGTTCTCGTACAGGCGCAGCGTGACCGTGCCGTCCGTGTTGTTCACCACCGAGGCGCCGACCGAGGTCCAGCTGCCGAACCTGATCGGGAAGCCCGGGTACTCGTCGGAGAGTTCGACGTAGGTGCCGCCGTTGGCCAGGCCACCCGGGCACTTCTTCTTCAGCATGACCCGGCCGTCGCGGCGGGCGACGTACGCGCTGTAGAGGTTGAACTCGGTCTGGTACCGCATCCAGATGTGCAGCCCGTCCCACGCCACCGGCGGCGTCAACAGTGTCGAGCCGAGCCGGTCGATGAGGTAGCTGAAGTCGACGCGGACGTTGCCGAAGTCGAAGCGCGCGGTGTTCAGCCGGAAGATGGCCGATTCGGTGTGCAGGATGGACAGTGGATCGGGCACGATGCCGTCGATGAAGCCGGAGTAGCCGTTCCCGTTGCGGGCGAACAGCGAGCCGCTGGTCATCTGCCAGTCCGCGGAGACCGAGGCGTCGGCGTGTGTCGGGTTCCAGAACGAGTAGGAGTTGGTCACCAGCCGGTCGGGGGTGGGAAAGGTCGGTTGGAACAGCACGGTCCCGGGGCTGGTGATGCTGCCGCCGGGCGCGCCGGCCGCGAGCGCGTTGGCGTCGTCCAGCGTGAGGGACGCGGTCGCCGGTATGCGCAGGCCGTAGCTGAGTGCCGTGGTACCGACCGGCAGCGGTTGCGTGGTGAAGCCGGCCCGGAGCCAGGTGGTGGTCGGCGGCAAGGGAGAGCCGTTCATCCAGCGGTACCAGATGCCGGCCGCGCCGCGCAGCCGTACCTCGATGCTGGCGGGAGCCGACGCCTCGTACCACAGGCTCAGCGCGTACCTGTTGCCTCCGGTCACCGGGATCGCGCAGGTCGGATCCTGGCCGCTCAGCAGTGCCATGGTCCCCAGGGAGCCGGTAGAGCCGCTGATGCGGCCCGCGTGCGTGCCGTAGTGCGCGCGGGATGTGGTCCGCAGTGTCGGATGGGTGAGGGTACCCGTCGCGTACCAGCATGCCGGCTGGCCGCTGTCCGTGAGTTGTTCGAAGGACGGGTTGCTGACCAGGTCCCCGATGCCGGTGGTGGCGGCGAAGGCAGGCAGCGGCGTCACACCGAGGCTGGGCAGTGCCGCCGCGGCCGCCACGGCCAGCAACTTCCGCAGGCGCACGAGAATCCGGTCGCCGCGCGGAAAAGCGCGCCGACATTCGGTCGATTCACTATGTGCTTTGTGGCGAAGAATCGGCTGGCCGTCTGGCACGGCAAGCCTTTCCGCCAGAAACTCCGTCAGGCCACATAACCCGAGAGCGGGTACGCCGTTAAGCGTCCGGTAGTTGTCTGTGCCCTCAGAACCCAGCCGCGGGAGTCGCTCCAGATGCCCCACGCACCCAGTGCGGGAAACACGCATGACACCCACACCCTTCTGGTCGATACCGCTGCGTTGCCGGTGGTACCCGCCCCCGAGGAACCGGTGTCGTACGGCGGCGCGCAGGCGTACCGCCAGGCGCCGCACGGGGTACCCCGGGCACACCGCCGCGAGGGCGAAACGAGCCGGTTGCTCGGGCTGCCCCCCGCCGTGCGCACCGCGGTGCGCAGGGTCGTCGTGCTGGCGATGCTGTTACCTGTGTTGCTGGTGTTGGCCAGAGAGACGCCACGGTTGGTGGCTTCGCCGCTGGTGGCCGGTTACGGGGTCGCCGTCCTGACGGTCACTCTGATCATCTTGTACATCGCGTACGTCCGGTACGAGGATCCGTCGTGGTTCGCTCTCCGGCGCAGGCCCAGGAACGTGAGCGACTTCCCGAACCTGCCCGAGTGTCCCCGTGTCAGCCTGCTTGTCGCGGTCAAGGACGAACAGGACGGTATCGAGGCGTGTGTCCGGTCCATGGCCGCCAGCCACTACTGGCCGGTGCAGATCATCGTGGTGAATGACGCATCGACGGACGATACCGCCGAAGTGCTCGACAAGCTCGCCGCGGAACTCGACATCAGGGTGTTGCATCTGGAGCGTAACGTCGGCAAGAAGCACGCACTGGTACGCGGTGCGGAACTGGCCGACGGAGAGATACTCGCGTTCACCGACTCGGACTGCGTACTCGCGCCGGACGCTGTCGGATTGTGTGTCGCGGCGCTCGTACGGCATCCGGAACTCGGCGCGGTCAGTGGCCACGCGCGCGCGGCCAACGCGAACCAGTCCACGCTGACCCGGGTACAGGACGTGTGGTACGAGGGCCAGTTCCGGGTGGCGAAGGCGGCCGAGGCGGCATTCGGGTCGGTCACCTGCGTGTCCGGGCCGCTGGCCGTGTTCCGGCGCGAGGCGATCGTCAACTACCTGCCGGCGTGGGCGGGTGACCGGTTCCTCGGCGGCGAGTTCCGCTTCGCCACCGACCGGCAGCTCACCGGGTACGTGCTCGGCCAGGCGTGGCTGGGGGAGGCGGCCAAGCGGCGGTACGCCGACTCGCCGTTCGTGCGGAACGAGAACCATCCGGTACGGGTCTGGCGGGTCGGGTACGTGCACAGCGCGAAGGTGTGGACCACGGTGCCGGCCCGGATGCGGACGCTGCTGCGCCAGCAGGTGCGGTGGAAGAAAAGCTTCATCCGCAACGTGTGCTTCAACGGAAGGTTCATGTGGCGGCGCGGCCCGGTGCCCGCCGCGCTGTACTACGGGCACGTGCTGTGGGTGATGGTCGCTCCGCTGATGGCGGTACGGCACCTGGTGCTCGCGCCGGTACGGGGCGAGTGGTGGCTGGTGCTGCTGTACGTGTCGGGTGTGCTGCTCAAGGGGGCGGTGTGGGGGTTGGCGGTGAAACTCGACGAGCCGGGCTCGACCCGCTGGCGGTACCGGCCGCTGATGAGCCTGTTCGCCTCGGTCGTACTGGCCTGGCTGCTGCCGTACGCGCTGGCGACGATCCGGCGGGGCATCTGGTCGCGGGGCAACTCGTGAGGCGGCTGGCCCGCCTCGCCGGCGGTGCGTTGGTCGGTACGCTGATCCTGGCGCTGTACCTGGTGGTGCTGACCCGCGGGGAGATCCTGCGATGACCCGTGCCCCCTGGAACTGGCTGCGCCGCCGGCGCGGATCCTGGATCATGCGCTCGGCCCTGGGCGTGATGGCGTTGGGGCTGTTCGGCACCCCGTTCGCGCTCACCTGGTACCCGCCCGGCCAGCTGACGCACGCCCGCGGCGGGAGTGCGGCGCCCGGTGGCGGTCCGAGCGTGGCCCACATCGACCCGGCACAGGTGCGGCAGTGGCGGCTGGCGGCGGCGAACCTGCCCGCGAACGCACCGCCGGTGGTCCTCGCGTACCACGACATCCGGCCGGGGGCCACGGACAAGTACACGGTCACGCCCGCGGCGCTGGACGCGCAGCTGACCGCGCTGGAAGCCGCCGGCTACCAGACCATCACGTCGGCCCAGTACGTGGCGTGGGTGCAGGGCGGGCCGGTACCGCCGCGCTCGGTGTACATCACCTTCGACGACGGCACCGACGGCCTGTGGGCGTACGGCACCGCGGTGCTCGCGCGGCACCACGCGCACGGCGCCTCGTACCTCATCACCGGCCGGGTCGGCACCCACCCCCCGTACTACCTCACCTGGCCGGAGGTGATCGCGATGGCGCGCTCCGGGAACTGGGACTTCCAGGCGCACACGCACAACCTGCACAGCCGAGCGCCCATCGACGCCAGCGGGAAGACCGGTTCGATGCTGACCAACCGGCTGTGGCTGGCCGCGCAGCACCGGCTGGAGACGCCCGACGAGTACCAGGCGCGGGTCACCGCAGACACCAACACCATCTTCGCCGACTTCGCGGCGCACGGGCTGCCCAAGCCGCAACTGTTCGCGTACCCCTTCTCCGAGCTGATCGACCCGTCCGGCGACGCGACCCCGACCCGGTTCACCCAGGACCTGCTGGCGCACCAGTTCGTGGCCACCTTCACCAACAAGACGCGGACGCCGGCACCGAGCAGCCGGCGGTCCTCGGACGCGCGGCTGATCGGCCGGCTGGAGGTCACCTCGACCAGCACCGCGGACAGCGTGCTGGAGCGGGTGATGTCGTGGACGCAGCAGGGCGTGGACGGTCAGCGGCCGCTGGACGACCCGACGCGCTGGCGGGACTGGGACAACAACCCGCTGCATACCCTGGCGCCGTTCACCGGCAGCGGGCCGGCACCGGACTACAGCTACGCGGTGTACCAGCCGTTCGCGAGTGCGGACTGGGACGACTACCAGGTGGCGATGGACGTGCGCGGCCTGGTGACCAACCGGCCGGGAGTGAACCTGCAGGTACGCATCGGCGGAAGCACGCCGCTCGCGATCCGGTTCGCACGCTCCACTGTGGAGGTACGCGGTACCGGCAAGGGTGCGCCGCTGATCACCCGGGCCAACGTACGCGCGGCCGCCGGGCACCGGGTGACCGTCGCGGTGACCGGTACGGCGACGGTGGTCACTGTGGACGGTCAGCAGGTACTGCGGCTGCCGGCCCAGGGCCCCGCCGTCAGCGGTGGCATCGCGCTCGCGGTGAGCCAGGGTGACCGGTCGCAGGACCACCCCGGTGTGGCCGCGATGAGCCTGGCCCCGATCCGCGCATGAGTCCGCGCGGCTGGCGCCGCGTGGCCGGGTGCGCGGTGAGCGCGATCGCCGCCCTGGCGCTTCCGGCGGCGGGCCCACCCGAGGATCTGTGCCCGACCCTGCCCGCCAGCGGTCTGGTCACCAACGAGCGCGCGTACCGCGAGCCGTACGCCCCGGGCGCCCGGCTGTCCGGCGACTGGCTGGTCACCAGCGGCTCGCTGTTCGCCCACCACGGTGCCGGCTGGACCGGTTGGCCGGACGGTGGCAGCCCGGACCTCGCCTCGGCCGACGCCACGGGCTCCGCCGTGTTCCGGATGGTGTCGCGCCGGGCCGACTTCGGCGACGTGACGGTCACCGCCTGGATCGAGCTGCGCGCCTACGTCAGCACCGGCCGTACCCCCGCGCAGGGGCTGGACGGGGTGCACTTCTGGCTGCGGTACCAGAGCGCGCAGGAGCTGTACGCGGTGAGCGTGGTACGCCGGGACGGCCTGGTGGTCGTCAAGCGGAAGGTACCCGGCGGTCCGTCCAACGGCGGCACCTACACGACGCTGGGCTCGGTGCGGCACCCGTACCGGGGCGGGAAGCTCTGGGTGTGCGCCCGCGTCCGGAACGTGGCCGGCGGGGCGGCGGTACGCATCGACGTGGCGCTGGACGGTGAGCCGGTGCTGAGCGTACTGGACACCGCGCCCGGCCGGTTGCTCCGGCCGGGCGCGGTGGGTATCCGTGGTGACAATGCCGATTTCCTCTTCGGCGACTTCCTCGCCGCTCCGTCCCCTTAGGACACGGTCACGGTGACCGACGCGGACCTGGTCTGGTTGCCCGCCGGGTCGAGTGCGGTGACGTAGAGGGTGTGTGGCCCCTTCGCCACCGTGGTGCTGTCCCACTTCCACTGGTACGGCGTGACGACCCGGCTGCCCAGCGCCTTGCCGTCCAGGTAGAAGTAGACCCGGGCGATGCCGTTGGCGTCGGCCACGGCCGCCTTGATGTACACGGCGTTGCCCGTCACCGTGGACCCGTCCGCCGGTGCGGAGACCGCCGCCGTCGGCGGTACCGTGTCCACGTTCAGCGACAGCGTGTTCACGTCCTCCATGTTCCCCGCGTGGTCCCACGCGCGGTACTTGACCACAGTGGACGTCGACACCGTGAACGGTGCGGTGTACTGCGTGCCGTTGGTGGCCGACGGGTCGGTGCCGTCCGTGGTGTACGTGATGTGGTCCACGCCGGACGCGTCATCCGTCGCGGACAGCGCCACCGACACCGGCTGGTTGTACCAGTTGCTGGAGCAGGTGCCGCCGTTGCAGGTGGCCGTGCTCACTGGCTTCGTCTGGTCGAGCGGGTAGTTGTCGACCACCACGATGTTCGGTAGCGAGTCGCCCTGGTTACCCGACAGGTCCAGCGCCTTCGCGCTGAGCGTCACCGCCCCGTCCGGTACGGTCGCGCTGTCCCAGGTGATCTGGTACGGCGAGGCGCTGCTCGACCCGATCAGCTGGTCGTTCGCGTAGAACAGCACCCGGCTGACCGCGTCGTTGTCCACCGCCAGCGCGGACAGTGTCACGGACTGCTGCACGACGGAACCGTCCAGCGGGGTCAGCAGCGACACGATCGGCGGTTGGTCGTCCACCGGCACACTGTTGGAGACGGTGTAGTTGCGACCTGCCGACAGGCCCACGTTGCCCGCGGTGTCCGTCGCCCGCGCGGTCACCGCGATGACCGAGTCCGGGTTGACCGTGGTGTCGTACGGGCACTGGTACGGCGCGCTGGTGACGTGGCAGGCGAGGCTACCGTCGACCAGGAAGTCGACGCTGCGGATGCCGGACGCGTCGGACGCGCTGGCGGTGAAGGTGACCGTGCCGCGCACCCGGGTACCGTCCGCGGGCGCGGTCAGGTCCACTGTGGGCGGTGTCTGGTCGGAGTCGTTGAGCGAGAAGTCGTCGCCGGCCGCGAAGCCGACCGAGCGCAGCGAGACGCCCACGGCCAGCGCGGTGGTACCCGAGGGCATCGGCGGCGTGGTCCAGGTGGCCTGCCGCCAGTCCGTGGTGGCCGGCAGGACCGGGCCCTGAGCGAAGTAGACCCAGTGGTTGCTGGTGTCCCGGTAGTACGCGACCAGGCGCGCGTTGCCGCTCAACTGGTACCAGCCGCTCACCTGGTAGGTGTGCCCGACCACGGTGGCCGGGGCGCACGCACCGAGGTCCTCCGGCGTCATGATCTTCCGGTCCCCGTCGGTGAAGTTGCTGATGTCCACCCGCATCGCCGCGCTGCCGGAGTGCGGGTTCGCCGCGTTGGACCACGCGTACGTATTCGTGCCGTACCCGCCGCGCAGCCAGCAGTCCGGCTGCCCGTCGTGGTTGGCGTCGGTCTCCATGTCCGGGTTGCGCAGCAGGTTGGTGGTGGACAGCGGGGCCGGCGGCGGCGGGCCGGAGACCGGCGGCTGCACCGACCCGCCGATCACCTGGGCCACCGTCTGCACCACCGTGCCGTCCGCCGCACGCGGCGCCAGCCAGGAGAGGAAGTCGTTCAGCTGGCTCGCGGACACGCTGTACGGGTCGCAGTTGTCGCAGATGTGGTGCATCACCAGCACCACCCAGCCGCCGCCGTTCTGCTCGGCCTGCAACACGTAACCCTGCATGTCCTCCAGCGTGGTGTCCGGCTTGATGGAGTCCGGGGTACGGATCTGGTAGGTGTCCGCCGGCGGGATGGTCTCCGCGTACGGGCAGCCGTTGCAGGTACCCGGGGACACGATGTCGCCCACCCCGCGCGCGGAGTTGTACCCGCAGTTCGCCACGGTGTGCTCCACGTCCGCGTTCTCGTCCCCGTACGGGTACGCGAAGTCGGTCACCTGGAAACCGTCGTTGAGCAGCGCGACCCGGTCATTGCAGACCTGCCGGGCCTGCTCGTCCGGGCTCAGCGTGGGCAGGTCCGCGTGGGTGACCGTGTGGCCACCGATCTCGTTGCCGGCCGCCTGCAGCGACAGCGCGTCCGACTGGCTCATCCGGCCGGCCTGCCCGAGGCGGCCGGAGTTGAGGTAGAAGGTTCCGTTCAGGCCGTACTGCGCCATCAGCGAGCCAGCCTGCATCTGGTCGGCAATGCCGTCGTCGTAGGTCAGCGAAACCACCACCGGCGAGCGTGGCGGGTTGTCGGCTGAAGCCTTCGCGGCCGGCAGGGTGGCCCACGACATGGCCAGTACGGCACTGGCGACTGTCGCACCGATGCCGAGTCTCATGTTTTTTCTTAATTGACGCACAACCTGTCCAACGACCGGTTTCGTCCTCGGCGTAGCGTTTTGCGCGTTTGGCCGATCATCCTGGCCGGTCGTGTCCGTCCCCCTCCCACGTTCCGGCGAACCTGTCGGATTATCGTCACTTAGCGGAACGAAAGAAATACCCTTCGTATGCGCGAGGCGGGTCCGCTTCGTTGAACTCCGGGATTGGATCTCAAGCCGACGAAGGGACACCATGAACCGCGCTACAAAAAAAGTGGTACTGGTCGGCCAGGGGTATGTGGGGCTGCCGCTCGCCATGCGGGCCGTCGAGGTCGGCTACGAGGTCGTCGGTATCGACGCGGACAGCTCACGGGTGAAGCGCCTGGGCATCGGGGACTCCTTTGTGGAGGATGTACCCGCGCCCCGGCTGCAGGCCGCCCTGAACAGCGGCCGGTACCGGCCCACCGAGGACTTCTCCGACGCGTCGGGCTTTGACGTATGTGTCATCACGGTACCCACCCCGCTGCGCGACGGCGTACCGGACATCAGCTATATCGAGCAGGCGGGCGAGTCGATCGCGCCACACATCACGCCCGGCTGCACGGTCGTGCTGGAGTCCACCACCTATCCGGGTACCACGGAGGATGTGCTGCGCCCCTTGCTGGAGGGCGGTTCCGGGCTGCACGCGCCGGAGGACTTCTACCTCGGGTACAGCCCGGAGCGGATCGACCCGGGCAACGCCGTGTGGCGGCTGGAGAACACGCCGAAGATCGTCGCCGGTATCGACGGCCCGTCACTCGATCAGGTGCGCAACTTCTACGGCAGCCTCGTCGAGCACACGGTACCGGTATCCTCGACCCGTACCGCGGAGCTGACCAAGCTGTTCGAGAACACGTTCCGGCACATCAACATCGCGCTCGTCAACGAGCTGGCGGTGGTGGCCGGCCAGCTCGGCGTGAACGTGCGCGAGGCGATCGGCGCGGCGGCGAGCAAGCCGTTCGGCTTCATGCCGTTCGCTCCGGGGCCGGGCGTGGGCGGGCACTGCCTGCCGATCGACCCGTCGTACCTGTCGTGGCAGGTGAAGCGGACCCTGGGGCACCGCTTCCGCTTCATCGAACTCGCCAACGACGTCAACGAGTCCATGCCGCACTACGTGGTACAGCGCCTCACGCTCGGGCTCAACGCCCGGCAGAAGCCGGTGCGGGGCAGCCGGGTGCTGCTGCTCGGCCTGGCGTACAAGAAGAACGTGGGCGATCTGCGGGAGTCCCCGGCCATGGTGGTGGCCGACGGGCTGTGCCGGCTGGGCGCGCAGGTGCACGCGGTGGAGCCGTACGCCGCACCGTACGCGGCGGCGGGCGGCGCCCGGCTGGTCGAGCTGACCGGGGACGAGGTCACCGCGGCGGACGCGGTCGTGGTGCTTACCGACCATGACGTATTCGACTACGACCTGGTGCGGCAGCACGCCTCGTACGTCTTCGACACCCGGGCCCGGTGCAGCGGGTCCAACGTGGAGCAACTGTAGGGCGGTGGGTGGCGGGCCCGGCCGCGACGGGTCCGCCACCCGCTCCGCCGTCACAGCAACAGGTTCAGCAGCAGTACGAACGCCAGGCCGCACACCGAGATGATGGTCTCCATCAGCGACCAGCTTTTGAGGGTCTGCCCGACGGACAGGCCGAAATACTCCTTCACCAGCCAGAAGCCCGCGTCGTTGACGTGTGACAGGAACAGCGATCCGGCGCCGATCGCCAGCACCAGCAGCGAGGTCTGGCTGGTGCTGAGCGTGGTGACCAGCGGGGCCAGGATGCCGGACGCGGTCACCGTCGCCACCGTGGCGGATCCGGTGGCGAGCCGGATGAGCACGGCCACCAGCCAGGCGAGCAGCAGTACCGACAGTCCACTGTGGGCAACCCAGTCGGCGACGAGCTTGCCGATGCCGGTGGCGATGAGCGTCTGCTTGAACCCACCACCGGCCGCGACGATGAGCAGTACGCCAGCGATCGGCGGCAGCGACCGCTCCACCGAGGTGGCGATGGCGCGCCGGTCCATGCCCGAGCCGCGGCCGAGCGTGAGCATCGCGACCACGACGGCGATGAGCAGCGCGACCAGCGGGGTACCGAGGTTGTCCAGGAGGGCGCGGACGGCGCCGGTGAGCGCGAGGATGTCGACCAGCGCCTTGCCCAGCATCAGCACCACGGGCAGCAGCACCGTGGCCAGGGTCAGGCGGAACGACGGTCGTCGCGGTGACGGGTCGGTCGCCGTACCCTCCTCGGGCGGCACGTACAGCTCCGGTGCCGGCACGTCGACCCAGCGGGCGGCGTAGCGGGCGAACAGCGGGCCGGCGATGGCGACCGTCGGGATCGCCACCAGTACGCCGAACGCGAGCGTGACGCCGAGGTCGGCCTTGAGCGCGCTGATCGCGACCAGCGGGCCGGGGTGTGGCGGCACCAGCCCGTGCATCGCGGACAGGCCGGCGAGGGTCGGGATACCGATGCGGATGACCGACTGCCCGGAGCGCCGCGCCACCAGGAAGACGACCGGCATCAGCAGCACCAGGCCGATCTCGAAGAACATCGGCAGCCCGATGAGCGCGCCGACCAGGGCCATGGCCCAGGGCAGGGAGCGGGCGCTGGACCGGCCGACGATGGTGTCCACGATCCGGTCGGCGCCGCCCGAGTCGGCCAGCACCCTGCCGAACATGGCGCCCAGCGCGATGAGCGCGCCGACGCTGGTGGCGGTGTCACCGAACCCCTTGCCGAACGCGGTGATGGTGTCCGCCACGGGCAGCCGGCCGACGATGCCGACGAGCAGCGAGCCGAGGGTCAGGCTGAGAAACGGGTGCACCTTGAAGTAGGTGATGAGCACGACGATCAGCGCGATGCCGGCCAGTGCCGCCGGCACCAGCCACGCGCTCGACGCGGTCTGCGCGACCGCGAGCGGGACGGGATGCATCGGGGTGTCCTCCTGAGGGGCGGATCCTCATCCTGGCATCAATAAGCCTCTCTTTCAAGACCAAGAGATTCAAAAATCATATCTTTGTACGCGCACGCGCGTCCACGAGTGGAAACGTGTGATGATTGGCGCCATGGCGGCGGATAACAGCCGGACCGGTCTGCACGGCAGCGTGCTCGACCGGCTCGGCATGCTGATCACGGCGGGGGAGCTGGCGGCCGGTCAGGTGCTGCGCATCGAGCAGCTGGAGGCCCGGTTCGGCGTATCCCGCTCGGTGGTCCGCGAGGCGATCCGGGTGCTGGAGTCGATGGGCATGGTGGCCAGCCGCCGCCGGGTCGGTGTCACGGTCACCCCGATGGCGGCGTGGAACGTGCTCGACCCGCAGATCATCACCTGGCGGCTGGACGGCCCCGGCCGGGACGCGCAGCTGCGCTCGCTCGGCGACCTGCGGCGGGGCGTGGAGCCGGTCGCCGCCGGCCTCGCCGCCCGGCACGCCACCCCGGCACAGTGCGGTGTCCTCACCGGTGCCGTGATGGACATGGCGGTGCACGGCCGCGCCGGCGACCTGGAGGCGTACCTCGCCGCGGACATCCTGTTCCACCGCACCCTGCTGGAGGCTTCCGGCAACGAGATGCTCGGCGCGCTGCACGGGGTGGTGGCCGCCGTGCTCGCCGGGCGTACCCACCACGACCTGATGCCGGCGCACCCGGAGCCGGCCGCCATCCGCTGGCACGCGGACGTGGCCCAGGCGGTACAGGCCGGCGACGCGGCGGCGGCCGAGCGCGGCATGCGCGACATCGTCGACGAGGCCACCTCGGCGATGCTCGGCTGAACCCGGGCGGTCAGGCGGCCCGGGCGCGTACCAGCCAGGCGGCGCTGTCCACCCACACCCCGTCCGGCCGCTGCCGCCGGCTGAACTCGTCCACCAGCGCGGCCCGTACCCGCTCCGCTGTCGCCGCGTCCAGCTGCGTGAACTGCCGTGAGAACCGGCCCATGTGGACCATGTAGTCCAGGACGTCGGGCACGTCCGAACCGAGCCGCGAGGGCTCGCGTACCGCATCGATCTGGATGTCCTGTGCACCCGCGGCGCCGAGCAGTGCGGTGACCCAGCCGGTGTCGGCGAACGGGGCCAGGTCGGTCGGCGCGGGCAGCGACGCGTGCGCCAGCAGCGCGTGCTGCGCGATCCCGAACAGCTCGTTGGCCGCGTCGTCCTGCCAGCACAGGAAGGCCAGCCGCCCGCCCGGCCGCAGCGCGCCGAGCAGGTTGCCGAACGCGGCCGCCGGGTCGTCGAAGAACATCACCCCGAAGCTGCTGAGTTCCACGTCGAAGTGCCGGCGCGGCAACGGATACACCTGGGCGTCGCCGCGCACGAACTCCACATTGGACACTCCGGCGGCGGCGGCCAGGGCGCGGGCCACGTCGAGCATCGGCGCGGAAAGGTCGAGGCCGAGCGCCTC
>DATEJJ010000150.1:0-5363 GCA_035278125.1 Rugosimonospora sp. | reverse complement strand
GGCGCCGCGGGCGTGCGCCGGGCCGCGGGCGACGGCGCCGCCTTGGTGGTACCGGCGGTACCCGCGCCCGGGCCGTAGAGGTGGGCGGTGCTGCGCTGGACGGTACCCGGGGACAGCCCGATCCCCGACGCGGTCACCTGGTGGCCGTACGTGTCGGTGACGCGCAGCGTGAACGGCCCCTTACCCGCGCCGCCCGCGGCCAGCCAGTAGTCGTAGTCCTGCCGCGCCAGCGCCTGCCAGCCCCCGCCCACCTTGACCTCCACAGTGGACAACGGGTTGCCCGCGCCGTCCACCAGGATCGCGAGCCAGTACTGGGAGGAGCCGGTCTTGACCACAAAGGACAGTGCGGCGGCCGGCTGCGGGTTCACCACGGCGGTGTACCGGATCGGCACCTGGCCCCGGACCGGGTCGTCGATCCGTGCGAACGCCTGGCGGCTCAGGTCGAGGTGGCCGGCGGCGCACCCGGGGCACTGGTCCACCACCTTGACCCGTACCGTGCCGGTGCGCCCGGTCACGTCCAGGTACCCGCCGCAGGCGCCGGCCGCGGCGTACTCGGGCGGCGACAGCGCGACGTACAGGCCGTCGGCGGGCAGCGACGGGAAGCTGCAGTTACCGGTACCGCCGCCGGGCGTGTAGAAGGTGGCGATGCCGGCGTGGCCGGCGCTGGCGGCGGGGAGCGCGGCGCACGCGGGGCCACCGGTGGTCTGTAACAGTACGGCCACGCCGAGGATCGCGGCGAGCACCGCGGCACCGCCGCCGGCCACCCAGCGCCACCTCACCGTCACCGGCGACCTGTGCCGGGCGGTGCGCCCCACCTGCTCTGCCACGGGTGCATGGTAGGTGCCGGGTCCGGCGGAGCACACACCCGTGAGGGATCCGTAAGCGCCTACCGCTGCCGGACTACCGCTCGCGGAAGCCTTCCATGAACCGGCGGAAGAAGCCGCCCTCGCGCGGCAGCGCCGGTGCCGGCGGCGGCGCGGTGGTCCGCTGCCGGGCCACCGGCTGGTCGTAGTCGGTCCGGGCGATCGCGTCGATCACCTGCGCCTCGTCGAAGTTTTCGGAGTCTTCGATCATCGGCACGTACCCGACGAGTACGCCGTCGCGCATCACCTGAGCCTCCAGCCCCGCCGTGCCGTCGGTGTCCCAGATCGCCTCGCGGCCGTCCAGCAGCACCACCCGGATCCCCGCCCGGGAGGCGCCGGAGCGGGGCAGCGCCAGATGCGCGGGTACACCGCGCTCGCGCAACGCGTCCACGACCCGCCGGGCCTTGCTCTCGTCCATCGCCTCAACCTAGCGCGGCCTCAACCTGGCGCGACGGTCGGCCGGGTCGGGGCGGCGCCGGAAAACTCCCGGACTCGCCCGCCGTGCGTGCCGAGTGCGCAGTCGGCACGCGCCCGCATATTGTCCCGGCGCGGGCTGGGCCGTAAAGTACCCAGCCAACCGGGTGTTGCGGTTCCCCCGTGCCGCTGCACCCGGTCTTACCGTGCCCGGCCTTACTGCGCCTAGGGTTTGCTCCTACCGGCAGGCGCGCGCCACCTCGATCTCGGTACGCAGCGCGGGTGCGCCGTCGACCGGCGCCGGATCGTCTGCCGTCGGCGCCACCCCGCCCGCCGCGATCCGGTCCAGTGTGGCCAGCCCCGCGGCGTCCACCCGGCCGAAGATGGTGTAGTTGGGGCGCAGCGCGGAATCCGCGTACACGAGGAAGAACTGGCTGCCGTTCGTGTCCGGGCCGGCGTTGGCCATGGCGAGCACGCCGCGCGCGTACACCCGGCGCACCCCGGTCGGGTCGGTCGGCGCCGGCGGCAGGTTCGTCGGCAGCTCGTCCTTGAACTGGTATCCCGGCCCGCCGTCCCCGGTACCGGTCGGGTCGCCGCACTGCAGCACCTTGAGCGTGGCGTACGCGGTGAGCCGGTGGCAGCTGGTGCGGTCGTAGAACCGGTGCAGCACGAGGTGCAGGAAGCTCTGTACGGTGCAGGGTGCCTCGGCCCGGTTGAGGGTCAGCCCGATCGGCCCCCGGTTGGTGCGCAGCAGCACGCTCGCGGTACCCCGGTCCGGAGTGTGCCGCGGGTCGGGTGGGAGCGGTACCGGCCGGGCCGCGGGCTGGTCGGGCGTCTCGGTGTACCCGCACGGGCCGTGCGTACCGCGCGGGGGCGCGGCCGCCGCCGTACCGGTGGACAGGGCCAGGGCGCTCGCGCACAGGGCCAGCGCGGCGGTACCGGCGGCGGCGCGGCTTCTCCACGATCCGGACATGACATCGGGTCTAGTCGATGCCCACCGGCTTGTCAACCGGCCTTGCCGGCCGCCGGGTGAGTGTCGTACCGCGGCGGTAACGTGGGCCCGTGCCGCGGGTCACACCCGCCGGGTGTCACACGGGCCCGGTGCCGCCCGTCCCGTTGCTGTGATGCCACCGCACCGGCGCGCGGGCCGGTGCCGCAGCAGAGGAGTCGTCATGCGGGTACTCATCGCGGGAGCCACCGGCGTCATCGGCCGGCAACTGGTGCCGCTGCTGGCCGCGGTCGGGCACGAGGTGGTCGGGATGGCCCGGCCGGGCGGGCGCGGCGCGGCCCTGGAGAAGGCGGGCGCCCGGGTGGTCACCGCCGACGCGCTGGACCGGGCCGCGGTGCTCCGGGCGGTACGCGGTGCCGCGCCGGACGCCGTGGTCAACCTGCTCACGGCGATCCCGGCGGAGCTGAACCCCAGGCGCTTCGCGAAGGAGTTCGCGCCCACCAACCGGCTGCGCATCGAGGGCACCCGCAACCTGGTCGAGGCGGCCGGCGGCGCCCGGCTGGTCAGCGAGGCCATCGCGTTCGGGTACCGGCCCGGTGCCGGCCTGGCGGACGAGGATGCTCCACTGTGGACGGAAGGCGCGCCGGCCGCGTTCGCACCGGCCCTCGCCGCCCTCATCGACCTGGAGCGGCAGACCCGCGACGCGGGCGGCCTGGTGCTGCGCTTCGGGCACCTGTACGGGCCGGGCTCCGGGTACGCGCCGGACGGGTCACTGATCCGCCAGATCCGCGCCGGGCGGCTGCCGCTCGCCGGCGGCGGGCACGCGGTCTTCTCGTTCACGCACGCGCACGACGCGGCCACCGCGGTGCTCGCCGCGCTGGACCGGCCGGACGTCACCGGGGTGCTGAACGTGGTGGACGACACGCCGGTGCAGCTGTCCGAGTGGCTGCCGGCGCTGGCCCGGATGCTGGGCGCGCCCGCGCCCCGGCGGGTACCGGTCGCGCTGGCCCGGCTGCTGGCCGGCGGCTTCGGCGTGGCGTTCCTGAACCAGCTGCGCGGCGCGGACAACGCCCGCGCCCGGCTGCGGCTCAACTGGCGGCCCCGGTACCGCACCTGGGCGGACGGCTTCGCGGTCGAACTCAACGACGCGCTGGCGGGTGCGGCTTGAGTACGGAAGAGGCGGCCGGCGTCGCAGCCGCCAAGGTCTTCGAGGAGCACCGGCCGGTACTGCTGGGCCTCGGGTACCGGCTGCTGGGCAGCGTGTGGGACGCGGAGGACGTGGTGCAGGAGGCGTACCTGCGCTGGCTGCGTACCGACCGGTCGGTGGTACGCGAGCCGCGCGCGTTCCTCATCACCGTGGTGTCCCGGCTGGCCCTCGACCAGCTCCGGTCGGCGCGCGCCACGCGCGAGGCGTACCCCGGAGAATGGCTGCCGGAGCCGGTGGCCGGCGACGCCTTCGGGCCGCAGGAGACCGCGGAGCTGCGCGACAGCCTGTCCTACGCGACCCTGCACCTGATGGAGCGGCTGTCCCCGCCGGAGCGCGCGGTGTTCGTGCTGCGCGAGGCGTTCGACCTGCCGTACGACCGGATCGCCGAGATCGTGGACGGGACCGCGGCCAACTGCCGGCAGCTGCACCACCGCGCCGCGCAGCGGCTGGCGGAGGGGCGGGACCGGTTCCGGCCGTCGGCCGCGGAGCACAGCGCGCTGCTGCACCGCTTCCTCGACGCGGCCCGCACCGGCGACCTGGCCACCCTGACCGACCTGCTCGCCGAGGACGTGGTGGCGTACAGCGACGGCGGCGGCAAGGCGCGCGCCGCGCTGCGCCCGGTGATCGGGCGGGCCAAGGTGGCGGCGTTCGTGACCGGGCTGCTGTCCAAGTTCCCGGTGGAGGGGTTCCGGATGGCCGAGGCCAACGGCGAGCCGGCCGCGTGGCTGCGGGCCGGCGGCCGGGAGCAGCTGGTCACGCTGGACGTGCGCGGCGGCCGGATCCACGCGCTGTACGGCATCCTCAACCCGGACAAGCTCACCCGGGTCCGCCCGGCCACCGGCTGACCGCGGTGGCCGGGCGGCCGGACCTCAGATCTGCATGTTCTCCTCGATGCGGCGTAACTGGTGCCGGGCCATGGCCAGGTTGGACCGGTCCTTGAGCAGCACCAGGTAGAGGAACAGCCCCTGCCCGGCCCGCCCGGAGATCGGGCGGATCAGGTGGTACTGGCTGGCCAGCGTGATCAGGATGTCCTCGATGGAGTCCTTGAGCTTGAGCATGTCCATCGTGCGCATCTTGGCGCGTACCACCTCGGTGTTGCCGGCGGCGGCCACGTTGAGGTCGAAGTCCTTGCTGGTGCCGAGGGTACCCAGCGCCATACCGCTGGTGTAGTCGACCAGCGCGACACCGGTCGCGCCCTCGATCTGCATGGCTTCCTTCAGTGCGGTGTCCATGTCAGGCATCGGAGCATTCCCTTTCCTTGTGGGGGTACTTGCGCGGAGTGGTGGGGTGGATAGGGGTGTCATGCGGGTGCGGCCTCACCTCCCCAAGGTCCGGGCGCGGTGCAGGGGTACCCGGGGCCCGGTCGCGGTGACCAGCTCGCCCACCCGCGCGGCGGTGGGGCGGGCCTCCAGGTGCAGCCGGCCGACGTTGAGTCCCGGGTCGGCCAGGACGGTGAGCAGGGCGTGCGCGCCGGCGGTGAAGACCGCGGTGTACCCCTCGGCGGCGCGGGTCACCGCCTCCCGGAACGCGCCCTGCACGGCCCCGTTCGCGATCTGCTGGCCCAGTCCCAGGTGGGCGGCCGACATCGCGGCCATCGTCTCCGGCTCGATGCCCCGGGTGTCGTGCGCGACCAGCAGCCCGTCGACCGTGGCGACCAGCAGGCCGGTGACGTGGGGCAGCCGGCCGCGCAGCGCGTGCAGCTCCGCCAGGATGTCCCGCTCCGCGGCCATCAGCCGCCTCCTTCCCAGACCGAACTTCTGTGGCAACCTCATCGCGGTACTCCCGCCCCGGCGACCGCGATCGCCGGCATTACAGCGCCTCCAGCGCGTCGCGGATGCGCAGCAGCATGTCTTCCCAGCAGTCGCTGTCCGGGTCGCCGGGCTCCGGCAGGGGCCCGGGCAGGGGCTCCGGCGCCACGAGCGACACGTGT
>DATEJJ010000149.1:0-3612 GCA_035278125.1 Rugosimonospora sp. | reverse complement strand
TGGGCAGCTCCAGCGGTGCCAGGCCGGCCAGCTCCTGCCGCCAGTACGCGAGCGCGGCCCGCGCCGGCTCGGCACGCTCCCAGGCGGCGAAGTCCGCGTACTGCACCTCGGGTTCGGGCAGCGCGGCGGCGGCCGTACCGCCGGCGTACAGCGCGCCCAGCTCCTCGGCGTACAGGCGGGTGGTCCAGGCGTCGCAGGCGATGTGGTGGAACACCAGCAGCAGCACGTGGTCGTCGTCGGCGAAGCGCAGCAGCGCGGCGCGCCACGGCCACTGCTCGGCCAGCGAGAGCGGCTCGGCGGCGGTCGCCGCGGCCCAGTCCAGTCCACTGTGGACCCGTTCCGCGTCGGGCACGCCCGGCAGCTCGGTGACGGGCAGCGGCACGGTACCCGGCGGGTCGATGCGCTGCACCGGCTGACCGTCGCGCAGCTCGTACCGGGTACGCAGGATCTCGTGCCGGGCGGCGAGCGCGCTGGCGGCGCCGCGCAGGGCCGCCACGTCGAGCGGGCCGCGGAGGCGCCAGGCCACCGGTACCAGGTAATCCGCCCGGTCCGGCGCCAGCTGGTGCAGCAGCCACATCTGCTGCTGGCCCCAGGACAGCGGCAGCGGGCCGGACCGGTCCGCCCGCGGGATCCGGGACCGGCGCGGCCCGGCCGCACCCGTGAAGCGACCTGGGGGGTGCTCGCCTCCGCCCAAACCCGGCTCCGGCTGCGCTCCCCCGAGACGCTCGCGCAGCAGCCGCTGCCGCAGGGCGGCGGCGGTGGGGCTTGCGGTCAGGGTCTGGTCGCCGCTCATGCTGCCTGCTCCTCGCGCTGGTCGTGGGGTTGGTCGGCCGGGTCCTTCCAGAGGTGCGAGACCTCGCCGAAGTGCCGGCCGACCCAGGTGTCGGAGTAGATGGTGTCGAGGTACCGGTCGCCGCCGTCCGGGAAGATGACGACGCAGGTGGCGCCCCGGGGTACCGCGTCGCGCAGCACGTCGAGGGCGGCCACGACGGCGCCCGACGAGCCGCCGGCGAGGATCGCCTCGCGGTTGACCAGGCGGCGGCAGCCGACCACGCAGTCCAGGTCGGTCACCCGCACCACCCGGTCGGGCAGGCTGCGGTCCAGCAGGGCCGGCGGTACCGAGGAGCCGTGGCCGGGGATCAGCCGCGCGCCCACCGGCGGGGCGTACAGCGAGCTGCCCGTCGCGTCCACCGCCACCACGCGGGTGTCCAGGCCCCTCGCCCGGATGTACTGCGCGCAGCCGCGCAGCGTACCGGTGGTGCTGGTGGCGCAGACGAGGTAGTCCACCCGCCCGTCCAGGGACCGCGCGATCTCGGCCATGGTCTGCTCGTGCGCGCGCGGGTTGAGCGGGTTCGAGTACTGGTCCGGCGAGTACGCGTGCGGTGTGCTCGCCACGATCTCGCGGACCCGGCGGATGCGGACCGGCAGGTACTCGCCGGTCTCCGGGTCCGGCTCGCGCACCCGGTCGACGCTCACGCCGTACGCGTTGAGGATCGCGATGTTCTGTTCCGTGGTCTTGTTGTCCACGACGCAGATCAGCCGCATGCCGTAGTAGCGGCAGATCTGCGCCAGCCCGATGGCCAGGTTGCCCGAGCTGGACTCGACGATGACCGAGCGCCCCGGGACCAGCTCGCCGGTGCGGATCTTCCCGAGCAGCATGGACGCGGCGGAGCGGTCCTTGATGCTGCCACCCGGGTTGAGGAATTCGAGCTTCCCGAACACCCGCCCGGGGAACCCCGGCAGCAGGCGCGACAGAGCCACCAGCGGGGTGTTCCCGATGGTGTCCAGGATTCCCGCGCGGAGCGGCTTCACGGCACCTTCCTCTCGCCTGACCGGTGGTCGGGCAACGCGATGGCGGCGGCGCGCTGGCCGCCGCCGGTGGGGGTCGTCAGACGAGCACCCGGCCGTTGCCCGGCCGGCTGGCACGCGAGCGCCGGTGGTCGAGGTGCACGAAGGTGCGGTGCAGCCACCGGTCGGTACCGTCGTAGCGGGGGTCGAAGCCGGTGCGGCCGTGGATGGTCAGCCGGTTGTCCAGCACCACCAGGTCACCGCGCTGCGGCGCGATCGCCTGCGCCACCTCGGTCAGCGCCCACCGCAGCTGGGCCAGCGCCTCGCTGGCCAGCGAGTCCAGCCCGGTGGTCGCGTGGAAGTCCACCACCACGTCCGGGTCCTCGGGCGCGCCGGCCAGCACCGGATGCGGCGCGCCAGCCCCACCGTGCACAAAGGACGGTGGCGCCTGCGTGGTGAACCGGGACTGCCCCAGCACCCGCAGCACCGGTACCGGCAGCAGCGCGGTGGCCTGCCGGACGCACGAGGCGATCAGCCGCGCCGAGCCGGTCGGGTCGGGGCGCAGGCACAGCAGGGCCACGTAGTCCGGGCGGTGCGGGTGGAACGCGTTCTCGACGTGCAGCTCCAGCGGTACCGAACCGGCGTTGCTCTGCCGGCGCTCGTGCCCCGGTACCGGCACCACGTTCTGCACCAGCGCGCCGTGCTTCTCCTCGCGGTACGCGATGACCTCGCCCAGTTGCAGGGCGAGCAGCATCTGGGTGGCGGCGGCGACCGTGGCGCGCCGCTCCACCGACTCGTGCACCACCGGTGTCGGCGGCAGGTTCTCGCCGACCGGAAGGTTGTGCAGCAGCAGGGTCCCGGCGCGGCCGGGGTCGGACTTGAAGTCCCGGACGATGTCGCGTACCCGCGCCGGGACGTGGGCGGACAGCGCCATCGCCGCGGCCACCCACTTGTCGTCGTCCACCAGTGCCGGTGGCGTGTCGGCGAGCTGTCCGGCCAGCGAGCGCAGCCGCGCGTGCTCGCCGCTGTCGAGGGTCAAGCGCAGCTCCGCGGCGATCGGCGCCGCACCGGTTATCGTCATGGTCCGCCCCAGGCAGTCTCGGGTAGTTCGGGTCGCGTCCCATGTGACGGCGGGACGCTATACCGGTGCTATAAGCCGGAAACCGCCGCGCAGATGGCAAAGTCTGGCTCTGCTACGCGGTTTCCGCCCAGTGCGCGCAGCGCCCGCTCGTCCACCTTCCCGGTCGCGCCGAGCGGCAGGACGGCCGCGCCGATGATGCGCTGCGGCACCAGCCAGCGCGGCAGGCGCTCGCGCAGGTGCGCCGCGACCCCGGTGGGTGGCGGCCGGTCCGGGCTGTACACGGCGGTAAGCACCCCGGCCTCGGCGAGGAAGGCCCGGGCCAGGTCGACGCCCGGGTACTCGCACACGACCCGCTCGATCTCCTCCGGCTCGATCCGCACCCCGCGCACGTCCAGCCGCCGGTCCACCCGGCCCCGGAAGGACAGTTGCCCGTCGGCCGCGGCGACCACCACGTCCCCGGTGCGGTACCGGCGGCTGCCGTCCGGCGCGGTGGAGAAGCGCCCGGCGGTCAGGTCGGGCCGGCCGTGGTAGCCCAGCGCCACGGTCGGTCCGCTCAGGTACAGCTCGCCGGCCCGGCCGGTCGGCAGCGGCGCACCGCGCTCGTCGCACACCTGCGCCGCGAGCCCGGCCACCGGCCGCCCGATCAGGCCGGTGTCGGTGTCCGGGGACAGCTCGGCGTAGCTGGCCCAGATGGTCGCCTCGGCGGGGCCGTACAGGTTGAGCAGCCGGGCGCGCGCCGCCCA
>DATEJJ010000148.1:0-4805 GCA_035278125.1 Rugosimonospora sp. | reverse complement strand
CTTTTAGTAAACCTTCCTAAACGATAGGGGTAGGTTACCAATGAGCTCAACCCGCCTTCCGGGTACACCTCGGCTGCTGCGCGCGATCAACGACCGCGCCGCGCTGGAGTTGCTGCTGGCCCGGGGCCCGTTGACCCGGGCGCAGCTGGGCGAGCTGACCGGCCTGTCCAAGGTGACCGCGTCCCAACTGGTGGAACGGCTGGAGGAGCGCGGCCTGGTCTCCCGGGTCGGTGAGCAGGCCGGCGGGCGTGGACCCAACGCCCAGCTGTACGCCGTCGTGCCGGCCAGCGCGTACGTGGTCGGCGTCGAGGTGGGTCCGGACCGGGTGGTGGCCGCGTGCGCGGACATCACCGGCGAGGTGGTGGGCCGGGTCGAGGAGTCCACACAGGACACGGACGATCCGGTCGGCGTGGTACACAACGCCGTCATCGAGGCGGCGCGCAGCGCGCGGGCGCCGATGAGCCGGGTACGCCGGGTGGTGCTGGGTACACCGGGTGTGGTCGACCCGGCCACCGGGGACCTGTCCTTCGTGTTCGACCTGCCCCGCTGGCAGCGCGGCCTGCTGTCCAAGCTGCGGGCCGACCTCAAGCGCTCGGTAATTTTCGAGAACGATGTGAACCTGGCCGCGGTGGCCGAGGCGCACGCCGGCGCGGCGCGGGGCGTGAACGACTTCCTGCTGCTGTGGATGGGTCGGGGCGTGGGCATGGCGGTGATGCTCGGCGGCCGGCCGCACCCGGGGGTCAGCGGCGCGGCCGGCGAGATCGGCTACCTGCCGGTGGCGGGCGCGTCGGTACCGCGGGACATCGCCCGCCGGTCCCGGGGCGGGTTCCGGGAACTGGCCCAGGGCGACGCGGTACGGGCGGTCGCCCGCGAGCACGGGTTCCGCGCGTCCACCCCGCAGGACGCGGTACGCGCCGCGGTCACCGCCGGTACCGCGGGCAGCCCGGTGCTGGACGAACTGGCCCGCCGGCTGGCGCTGGGGCTGGCCGCGGCGTGCGTGGTACTCGACCCGGGGCTGGTGGTGCTGGCCGGCGAGGTCGGGCTGGCCGGCGGGGTGGCGCTGGCGCAGCGGGTCCAGCACGAGGTGGCCGCGATCGCCCCGGTCTCGCCGCGGGTGGTGGTGTCGGAGGGGCCGGACCAGCCGGTCCTGTCCGGCGCGTTGCTCACCGCCCTCGACGCGGTCCGCGACGAGGTGTTCGGGTCCACAGTGGACGAATAGCGGCTCAGGTGACGTCGCGGCGGCGGAACGCGAACAGCGCCGCACCCAGTACCACGAGCAGCAGCGTGCCGCCCGCCACCGCGCCCTGGTTCATGTGCACGTACCAGCGCACCGGCTCGCAGCTGACCGCGCCGAAGGTCGGCTGCCGGCACGCGCTGTCGTCGTAGAACGGCACGGCCTTCACCAGCCAGGCGGCCACGTAGTTGGAGAGCAGGAACCGCTCGGGCCGGGTGATCTGGATCAGGGACAGTACGATCCGCGCGCCGATTTCGAGCACCACCACGTACCCGACGGCCACGCCCAGCGCGGTCGCGGTGTGCCGGCCGAGCGAGGCGACGCCGAAGCCGACCGCCGCCGCGAACAGCCCGAGCGCGAGCGCCCGGGTATCGGTCAGCGCGAGCGAGCGCAGCAGCCCGGGGGTGACCCCGCCGGCGTCGCCGCGGACCTTCGCGATCCCCCACACCGCCGCGATCCAGGCCGCGCTCAGCACCACCCCGACGGACAGGACGCCGAGCAGCAGGGTGCCCAGCTTGCCGAGCAGCAGCGGCAGTCGCCGTGGCCGCCACAGCAGCAGGTTGGTCAGCCCGCCCGAACTCCACTCCGCGCCGATGAAGGACGCGCCCACCGCGAAGCCGAACAGCGCGAGCAGCGCACCGAGCAGTACCACCAGGTCCGACGCCTGCATGCGGAAGGAGAACTGGTACGGCTGCAGGTCGTTGGCGTCCGGCTGGCCGGTGGTGAGGTCGTCGCAGTTCATGCCCGGCGGGAACTCCCGGTTGTTCGCCGACGGGTTCTTGTGCGCGTCCAGGCAGCGCTGCCGGGCCGCCTCGCTCTCCTCGCGGATGTGCTGGGCCTCGACCCGCGCCGCGGCCAGGGTGGCGGCGGTGTGCTGGTGCGAGCTGTACCCCACGGCGACGCCGATGAGCGCCAGCACCAGCAGGATGAGGACCAGCGTGATGCGGGTGAACCGGCGCGCGAACAGCCGCGTCCACTCCGTCCGCAACAGCCTCATGCCGCCATCCCTCCGGTCAGCTCCAGGAACACCGTCTCCAGGTCGGGGGTGAGCGGGGTCAGCTCGGCTACCCAGAGTTGGGCGGCGGCGAGCGTCTGCGTGATCCAGGCCGGATCCGGTACCTGGCTGACGACCAGGTGATCGGGCTGCGTGCGTACCGTCGCACCGGAGGAGGCCAGCAGGGTCGCGGCCCGGGCCGGATCGCTCACCTTGACCCGGAACTCGCCCTTGTCCTGAGTTTTCAGCACGTCGGCCACGGGGCCGGCGGCCACCCGGCGGCCCCGCGAGATGATCGTCACCGAGTCGCAGATCTGCTCGACCTCGCCCAGGATGTGGCTGGACAGCAGGACGGTGGCGCCGTCGCCGGCCAGGCTGCGCATCAGGTCGCGCATCTCCCGGATGCCGCCGGGGTCCAGGCCGTTCGCGGGCTCGTCGAGGATCAGCAGCTCGGGCGACTTGAGCAGCGCGGTCGCCACCGCGAGTCGCTGCCGCATGCCCAGCGAGTAGGTCTTGACCCGGTCGTTGCCGCGGTCGCGCAGCCCGGCGGTCTCCAGCACCTCCTCTACCCGGCTGTGCGGCAGGCCGGCCGTGGTGGCGAGCAGCCGCAGCGTGCGGCGCGCGGTGAAGTTGTTGAAGAACTGCGGGCTCTCCACCACCGCACCCACCCGGGCCAGCACCGCCGGCAGCGCGTGCGGCACCGGCTCGCCGAGGATGGTCATGCGCCCCTCGTTCGCCCGGACCAGGCCGAGCAGCGAGCGCAGTGTGGTGGTCTTGCCGGAGCCGTTCGGGCCGAGGAAGCCGTGCACCTGGCCGGCGGGTACCTCCATGTCGAAGCCGTCCAGCGCCTGCCGGGTACCCCGGCGCAGGCTCCGGTACGTCTTGCGCAAGCCCTGGATCTCGATGACCGCTGGCACGGGCAGCACGATACGGGGTTTCCGGTCCGCTGTGGGGGACATGTGCCCGGCCGCGTACCCGCCCGTGATTGGATAGTGCCGTGCCAGCGCGACCGCAGCCCGATCATGACCTGGTGATCGTCCTTGATCAGGTGACCGTGACCCGGGCCGGCAAGCACCTGCTACAGGCGGTGGACTGGCGGGTGGAGCTGGACGAGCGGTGGGTGGTCCTCGGCCCGAACGGCGCCGGCAAGACGACCCTGCTCAACCTGGCCTCGGCCCGCCTGCACCCGAGCCGGGGGACGGTGGACGTGCTCGGCGAGCGGCTCGGCCGGGTGGACGTGTTCGAGCTGCGCACGCGCATCGGGCTCGCGTCGGTGGCGGTGCACGACCGGATCCCGCCCGAGGAGACCGTGCTGGACGCCGTGGTCACCGCCGCGTGGTCGGTGGTGGGGCGGTTCCGCGAGGGGTACGACCCGCTCGACCTGTCCCGGGCGCGCCGGCTGCTGGACCAGGTGGGCGTGGCGTCGCTGGCGGAGCGGCTGTACGGCACGCTGTCCGAGGGCGAGCGCAAGCGGGTACAGATCGCCCGGGCACTGATGACCGACCCGGAGCTGCTGCTGCTCGACGAGCCCGCGGCCGGCCTGGACCTGGGCGGCCGGGAGGATCTGGTACACCGCCTGGGTGAGCTGGCCGCCGATCCGGACGCGCCGGCGCTGGTGATGGTCACCCACCACGTCGAGGAGATCCCGCCCGGGTTCACCCACGCGCTGCTGCTGCGCGAGGGCAGCGTGGTCGCGCAGGGGCTGCTCGACGCCACCATGACGAGCGAGAACCTGTCCAAGACGTTCGACCTGCCGCTACGACTGGACTATGTGGACGGACGGTTCACCGCGCGGGCCGTCTCGTGACACCCCGCATCGCGGTGGCCGGCAGCGCGAACATGGACCTGGTGGTCACCGCGCCGGCCCTGCCGATGCGCGGGGAGACGGTACTGGGCGGGCAGTTCACCCAGCTGCCGGGGGGCAAGGGCGCGAACCAGGCGATCGCGGCGGCCCGCGCGGGCGGGCGTACCACCTTCCTCGGCGCGATCGGCTCCGACGCGTTCGGCGTCACCCTCAAGGCGCGGCTGTCAGCCTCCACAGTGGACATGTCGCTGCTGCGCGTGGTGTACGGCGCGTCCGGCGTGGCGCTCATCGTGGTGGAGGACACCGGCGAGAACGCCATCGTGGTGGCGCCCGGCGCCAACGCCGCCTTCACCGGCCTGACCGGACCCGAACTGGCCGCGATCGGCGCCGCGGACGTGCTCCTGTGCCAGCTGGAGATCCCGGTCGCCACGGTGACGCAGGCGTGCGCCGCGGGGCGGGCCGCCGGTACCCGGGTGGTGCTCAACGCGGCGCCCGCGCTGCCGCTGCCGGACGAGCTGCTCGCCAGCGTGGACCTGCTGGTGGTCAACGAGGTGGAGGCCGCCACGCTGGCCCCGGTGAGCGCGGGCGGCGTGGACTCGGGCGGCGAGCCGGACCCGGTCGAGGTGTTCGACGGGCTGCTCGCCTCGGTACCGGCGGTGGTGCTCACGCGCGGTGCCGCGGGCGCCTGGTACGCCGACCGGGACGGTGCGCTGGCGCACGTACCGGCGCCGCGGGTCGAGGTGGTGGACACGACGGCGGCGGGGGACGCGTTC
>DATEJJ010000147.1:0-2267 GCA_035278125.1 Rugosimonospora sp. | reverse complement strand
CCGCACGCCGGGCGGGCCGCGTCACGGTGGGGCAGCGCCCACGGGCCGGTCGCCGCGTGCGCGGGGCAGCCGTGGTCCGGGTCGCCGGCCCGGATCAGCACCCGTACCCCGCAGGTCGGGCAGGACACCCAGGCGCGGCGGAACGGGTCGGCCGGGCCGGCCTTGGCGATGATCTGCGCCATCGTGCGGGTGTCCTGGAACGGCTTGCCGGTGGCGTTCTCGACGGCGAGGATGCGCTGCGCCGTGCCCGGGTTGGCCCGGGCGGAGATCAGCAGGTCCGCCTCGCCGGCCAGCACGCAGAACCGGCAGCTCAGCCGCGACATCCCGAGCTTGTACGCCGGGTGGTAGGGAACCCCGGCGGCCCGGATGCCGGCCCAGATGTCGGCGGTGCTCACCTCGTGGATGGGCAGCCAGTCGTAGACCTTGCGGGTGTGGATGGTGGAGGCCCGCTCGTTGAACGACCACACCGCGCGGCGTGCCCGCCGTGGGGACTCGGCGGCCCGGAACCCGAAGGTCTGCACCACGACCACCGGACGGCCGGTGACGCCGAACCGGGAGGCCAGCGCGCGGATGAACATCTCCGACGGGGCGGTCTTGTGCTCCCGGGTGCAGAAGCGGAACTGGAGCCGGGGGAACCCGCGCGGCGTGCCGTCGGTCTGCCGCCGCCCGGCGATGTCGTCGATGAGGTCCGCGCCCTCGCGGCTGGTGAGCGCGAACGGAATGCCGTAGCGCGCGGCCTGCTCCCGAGCCAGCTCGCAGGTACCGGCCCACTCCACCCCCGTGTCCGGGTCGTCGCCCAGGCCGTTGTGCTGCACCCAGATGCGCCCCTGCGCGACCAGCCGGTCGAGCAGCCCCGCCGCGCGCAGTCGATCCGCGACCCGGCGGATCATCTCCTGCGAGTCCTTGCCACCGGAGCTGTTGAGCACCCATCCGTCGACCTGGTCGGGGTCGCCGGCCGGGCCGAACGGGAACACGAACCCGGGCAAGGGCTGCGGCTTGACCCTCGGGCGGCGCTGGCCGGTACGGGAAAGGTCGCGCACGGGACACCCCTCACGTCGTCGGGCTTCTGGCTGGAGTCCGGGTTGCCGACCCTCGCTCTACCTATAATGATAGCCTATGTCTACTATGGACGGAAGGGTTGGCGGGGTTCTGGGCAGCCGAAAAGCCGCCCCGCCGCAGGCCGCTGACGGCCGGTTCGGGCGGGGCGGGCGGATGGTCGGGGTGGTTACCCGCGCTCGGCGAGCTGCGCCTGCAGGTCGGCGATGTGCTCGGCCGGGGTGAGGCTGCCGCAGCGCTGCACGGTCAGCGCGTACCGGCCGGTGCCCGGCACCTCGACGGTGTAGGTCAGGTAGTTGGCCGCCCCCGCGTCCTCCAGCATCCCGACCAGGGCCAGCGCGAGTGCCCGCGCCGCGTCCGCCTGGTCATCGGCGCCGAAGGCGAAGGTGAGCAGGTCCGCGGCGTCGTCGACGCCCAGGCTCACCTCGACCCGCGCGGCCGGCGCCGCCGCCTCGGCGGCCTCCGGGTCCTGCACCACCCGCATCCCGCCGCCGGCGTCGGTACCCAGCGACAGCGACGCGGCGGGGTAGCACTCGCCCAGGCCGCGTAGCACGGCGATAGCCGCGTCCAGGCCGACGCCGGCCGGAATTACCGCCACGACACGCTTCACGATGAACCTTCTCCCCTCGTCGTCCTTGTCCTCGTCGTGCTGTGTGCGCTGGTCGGCCGGGCCGTTGGTGACCTGCACCCGCACCGGGCCATGTCGGTTCTAGAACAGCGATCCCTGCGGGTCGGCCTGCTCAGCGACGACGGCGGCGAAGCTGCGGTGGCAGTCCGGGCAGACGTCGCTGCGCTTGGCCCGTCCCTTGGTGTCGAGGCGGATCTGCCCGGCCTGGTCGCCCAGCAGCCCGTCATCGGTTGGCCGGTACAACTCCCAGACCTGATGCCACCCCCCGGCGAGCACCTTGAAGACCGCGCCGCACGCGCAGGTCCAGGCGGGCAGCGCCCGCTCGTACTCCCGTTGGCACCAGCCCATGAAGTGGTGGGCCAGCTCCTTGAAGTTCCAGACCGGGCAGTCCGCGCATGGTCCCTGCTGCCACAGCGCGACGAGCTGGGCCAGCACCCAGTCGGGCCACTCGTCCGCCTCGGGGTCGAGGTAGCTGTGGCGACCGGCCAGGTGCCAGGCGGCGGCGTGCACGACCTCCCCGAGCGGGGTGAGCGCGTCGTCGTCCAGCAGCCCGGCCGGCGGCCCGGTCACCGGGTCCGGGCAT
>DATEJJ010000146.1:0-4296 GCA_035278125.1 Rugosimonospora sp. | reverse complement strand
TCGCCACCCGGGCCGGGGTTGTCCTGCTGGTGGCGGCGGTGCTGTACGGGCTGCTGTCGCGGGTCGGTGGGTCGGGCGGGGCCGACCGGTTCGCGCCCGCGGCGGCACTGCGCGGTCTGCGCACGGGCTTCGCACCGCAGCCGGCGGCCGGAGGTGGCCGGTGACCGCCCCCGTCGAACTCACCACGTGCCCGCTGTGCGGACCGCGGGGCCGGCACCGGCCCGCGCTGGGTGGGACGCTGCGTCGGTGTGCGGCGTGTGGATTCGTCTGGACGGCGGAAGTTGCGGCGCCGCCGGGGCAGTTGTACGGCGAGTCGTACTACCACGGCGGGGGCTACGAGGAGTACTTCCTGGAGCGGCCCCGGCGGTTCGAGGCGTCCCGGCGGCTGCGGTGGCTGCTGTCGGTCGACCGGCCGGCGTCGTTGCTGGAGGCCGGCTCGGCCGGCGGGTTTTTCGTGGCGGCCGCCCGGCGGGCCGGGATCGCCGCCACCGGGATCGACGTGTCCGAGGTGGCGGCGCGGTACGCCCGCGACCACGTCGGCGTTTCAGTCCACTGTGGACGATTTGAGGAGGTGTCGGCCACGGTGGATCCGGTGGAGGCGGTCTGCGCCTTCCATGTTCTGGAGCATGTCGAGCAGCCGCGGGCGTTTCTGGCGGCCGCCCGTAGCGCCCTGGTGCCGGGTGGACTGCTGGCGCTGGAGGTACCCAACATCGCCTCGGCCGCGGCGGGCCGGATGGGCGTGGGCTGGCCGGGGTTGCAGCCCCGGTACCACCGCTGGCACTTCGCCCCCGCGACCCTGACCGCCCTGGTGCGTACGAGCGGGTTCGAGATCGTCGGCCAGGACACCACCGTCTTCCGCTACTACATGCCGGCCCGTTACCGGCTGCGCCACGTGCGGCGCCTGCTGCCGCCGGACTGGCGCGGCACCGGTTCGCCCCGCCTGGTACACCCGCACCTCGGCGACCTGCTGCGCCTGGTCGCCCGACGGCCCTACCCCGGGAGCAGGAGTTGTTGATTACCAAGCAGCGCGCCGAGGTGCGGTGCGTGCTCTGCGGGCGGACCGGGTCCCGGACCCTGCTGGACGGCGCGGTCCGCCGGTGCGGGTGGTGCGGGCTGGCGTGGACGGCGGCGGCGCCGACCCCGCCGGCGCAGCTGTACGACGAGTCGTACTTCCGCGGTGGTGCCTACCGGGACTACTTCGACGCGCGCCAGCGCCGGTTCGAGGCGGCCCGGCGGCTGCGCTGGCTGTACTCGGCCGCCCGGCCGGCGACGCTGCTGGAGGCCGGCTCGGCCGGCGGGTTTTTCCTCGCCGCCGCCCGGGGGGCCGGGATCGCCGCCACCGGGATCGAGGTGTCGCAGGTGGCGGTGCGCTACGCCCGCGAACATCTGGACGTGTCCGTACACTGTGGACTGTTCGAGGAGCTGGCGCGGTCGGTGCCGCCGGTCGAGGCGGTGTGCGCCTTCCATGTGCTGGAGCACGTGACCGATCCGCGGGCCTTCCTGGCGGCGGCCCGCGACGCCCTGGTACCGGGTGGCCTGCTGGCCCTGGAGGTACCCAACATCGCCGCTGCCGCCGCGCGCCGTCTCGGCCCCGCCTGGCCCGCCTGGGATCTGCGGCATCACAACTGGCACTTCACCCCGGACAGCCTCAGCCGCCTGCTCATCACCAACGGATTTCGGGTCGCCAGCTACGACACCGTTTTCTCCCGCTTCTACTGGCGGCCGCTGGCCCGGTTGGCGCACACCCGCGAGTTGCTCATCGCCGACCTCGCGGCATCGCGGTCGCCCAGCGTGCGCCATCGCCACCTCGGCGACCTGCTACGGGTCGTCGCCCGCCGCACCGGCGCCGCGGGGCCACGGTGAGGCGCCCGGGGCAGCACGGCGCCCATACGGTCGACGTGTCGGTGCTGCTGGTGAGCTGGAACACCCGGGAGGAGACCCGGTCCTGCCTGGACGCCCTGGCGGCCACCGCCGGACCGGTGCGGTACGAGGTGATCGCGGTCGACAACGGGTCCCGGGACGGATCGGCGGAGTTGCTCGCCGGGTACCCCCCGGGGGCGCGGGGGGAGCCGGCCGCGGGCGCAGCCGAGCGGGTCGCACCGTTGCCGGGGGTACGGCTGGTGCGCAACCCGCGCAACGTCGGCTTCGCCGCGGCGGTCAACCAGGCGTACCGGCTCGCGACCGGCCGGCTGGTGCTGCTGCTCAACAGCGATGTCCGGTTCCCGCCGGGCACCCTCGCCGCGATGGTCGAATTCCTGCGCGAGCGGCCCGACGCCGCCGGCGTCAGCCCGTTGTACCTCAACGAGGACGGCACCTTCCAGCAGCACTACGTGCAGTTGCCGAGCTTCGCGGCCATGCTGGCGCTGGTCACCGCGCTGCGCCGGCTGCCCGGATTCCGGCGCGCCCTGCACCGGTTCCAGATGCGCGGCGAGGACTTCACCCGGCCGCGGCGCCTGGCCTCCGGCAGCTGCATGCTGGTACGGCGCGAGGCGCTCGGCGACGGCCCCATCTTCGACGAGCGGTTCCCGATCTACTGGAACGACGCGATCCTGGCCCGCCGGCTCGCCGCCGCCGGGCACGAGCTGTGGATGATCCCGTATGCCGCGGTCACCCACACCCGCGGCGCCTCGTGCCGCCTGCTCGGGCCGGCGATCCGCTTCCGCCACCTGCTCGGCAGCCTCGTGCGCTACGCGCAGGTGACCGGGCCGGCCTACCGGCTGCCGATCCTGCGGGCGGTCGTCCTCGCCGACCACCTGGTCAAGCGGCTCCTCGGGCGGCCGGTACCGCTCAGCCTGCCCGACCTGCGCGCGGCCCTGCGCGGCGACGGCGGCCCGCTGCCCGACGGCGACATCCGCGACTGGCTCATCCACGTCAGCCCCACCCGGTGGTCGGCCGGTGGGCCGCCCACCGAACTCGCCGCGCAGGTGGCGGCCGGTCGGCGCGTCCTGTTCGTCGAGCCCCCGGGCCGGTGGCCACGGCGTCGGCTGGTCGTGGAGCCGGTCGGCGCCGCGATGTGGCGGGTCACGCCGCCGGTCCTCGCGCCCTACGGCGGGCGGGTGCCTGTACTGGACCGCGTCAACCGGCGGATCGGCGCCACCCGGCTGCGCCAGTGGCTCGACGGCCACGCCGGTGCCCGGATACTGCACGTGGCGGACGAGCGCGGCGGCTGCGCCGTGGGCCGGCTGGTCGAGGACGAGGTCGTCGCGGCTCTCGGGCCGGTCCGGGAGTTCGCCGGTGTCTAGGGGGTTCACCGCCGCCGCCCCCCGGCCCGCGAGGCGCCCCGCTCCCGCGCGCGGCGGGCGGGACTGGGTGGTGATGTTCAGCGCGACACCGTGGCGCGGTCAGGCGCAGCGGCAGCATGCCCTGGCCCGGCAGCTGACCGCCGGCCACCGGGTACTGTTCGTCGACCCGCCCGGACTTCGTCCACAGTGGAGATTCGAGGCGGGTCCGGTGGCCGACGGGCTCTGGCACGCCACTCCCCGGGTGCCGCTGCCGTTGGGCCGCCATCTCCCACCGGTCAACCGGCTCGGCCGCTGGCTGACCGCGCGGGCCCTGCGCCGCTGGCTCGCCGCCCGCCCCGGCGACCGTCTGCTGTGGATAGACGAGGATCTCGCGGCACCCGTCGTCGGCCAGCTCGGCGAGGCCGCCGTCGTGTACGACACGACCGACCTGGACTGGACCTTCACCCGGTGGTGGAACCGCTGGCACCTGCGCGCCGCACTGCGCGCCGCCGTCGCCGCCGCCGACCTGGTCCTCGTCTCCTCCCGGAGCCTGCCACCGTGGCTGCCGCGCTCGCGCCGCGCGCCGGTACTGCTGGCCAACGCCTGCGACCCGGACCAGTTCACCCCGGCCGGGCCGGTCGCACCCGACCTGGCGGGGCTACGCCGCCCGCTGCTCGGCTACGTCGGTGCCATCGACACCCGGGCGTTCGACGGCGAACTCGTCGCCCAGGTCGCGCGGGCGCATCCGGAGTGGACGTTCGTGCTTGCCGGCCCGTCGACGCGGGCCGGCCGCCGGCCGCTGGCGGGCCTGGCGAACGTCCGGCTGCTCGGCCCGGTCGACCACGCCGACGTCCCGGTGATCCTGCGCTCCTGCGACGCCACGCTGATCCCGTACCGGCTCGGCGGCCTGATCGACTACGTCCACCCGAAGAAGTGCTACGAGTACCTCGCCCTCGGCAAGCCCGTGGTCGCCACACCCCTGCCGGCGATCGTCGGCTCGCCCGAACTGGGCGGGGCGCACGCCACCGTCCGATGTGCCGCCGGCGCCGGTGCGTTCGCCGCCGCCATCGCCGCC
>DATEJJ010000145.1:0-2126 GCA_035278125.1 Rugosimonospora sp. | reverse complement strand
GGGTACCGGAGGCGCCCGCGGCGCCCGGCCGCGGCCGCACTCCGGCCAACCGTGGGCGTGCGGCCGCACCGCGCCGGTCGAGCGTCGCGAAGAACGACCACCTGGAGTCCGGCCGCGCCTACCGCAAGGCGCCCGAGCTGCCCGAACTCGAAGCGGTGTACCTGGAGACCGGCACCATCGCGGGTGTGGCCGAACACTTCGACGTGCCGGTACACACCGCGCAGGGGTGGATCACCCGGATGCGCCGCAAGAAGAGGTCGCCCGCCAACGGCTGACCGGGTAACTCCTTTCTTCTATCTAGCTTTTGCCGACTATAGCATCTAGCCTGTGCGCATGGATCTGCGCGAGTCGGCCGGGGAGTCCGAGTTCCGCGGGGCGCTGCGTTCCTGGCTGGACCGGTCCCTGCCACCGGACTGGGGCGCCGCCGGGCCCGATCCCCGGCGCGAGGACCCCGCCTTCCTGCGCGACTGGAGCCGCCTCCTGTTCGAGGCCGGGTACACCGGCCTGACCTGGCCGGCGGCGTACGGTGGGCGCGGGCTGCCGTACGCGTACGAGGCCGTCTTCCGGGAGGAGACCGCCCTCGCCGAGGCGCCCGAGCACATCGGAGTCATCGGGCTCGGCATGGTCGGGCCGACCATCATCGCGCACGGTACCGAAGCGCAGCGGACCACGTATCTCGCATCTATCCTCTCCGGTGACACCGTCTTCTGCCAGGGCTTCTCGGAGACCGAGGCCGGCTCGGACCTCGCGGCGGTGCGGTGCCGGGCGCGCCCGCGCGGGGACGCGTTCGTGGTCGACGGGCACAAGCTGTGGTCCTCGTACGCCCACCTCGCCGACCACTGCCTGCTGCTGGCCCGTACCGACCCGGACTCGTCCGGCCACAATGGACTGACCTGCCTCCTGGTCGACCTGCGCCGCCCCGGCGTGCGGGTGCGGCCGCTGCGGCAGATCACCGGCGGCACCACGTTCAACGAGATCTCCTTCGACGGCGTCGAGGTGCCCCGTGACGCCGTGCTGGGCGGCATCGGGGACGGGTGGCGGATCGCGATGACCACCCTCGGCCACGAGCGCGGGCTGCTCGGCTTCACCCTCGTCGCGCGGATGGACGCCATGCTGCGCCGGCTGGTCACCACCATGGGGGCCAGCGGCGCGGCCGGCGATCCGGTGCTGCGGGACCGGCTCGCGGGCGTGTACGTCGACCTGCAGGGCCTGCGGTTCACCAACTACCGCCTCGCGGGCGGGGACGCGCCACCGGGGCCGGAGACGTCGGTGGCCAAGCTGCGCTGGGCGGAGACGAACCAGCGGCTGGCCGCGCTCGCGGTCGAGGTGCTCGGGCCGGCCGCCGCCCTGGACGCGGACGGCTGGTGGCGCGGGTACTGGCCGCGGGAACGGCTGCGCAGCCGGGGGAACAGCATCGAGGGCGGCACCTCCGAGGTGCTGCGCAGCGTCCTGGCCGAGCGCGTGCTCGGCCTGCCCCGGTCGCGCTGAGGAGGACCCGTTGGACTTCGTACCCGCCAGTGAGCACCGGGCGCTGGCCGACACCGCGCGGGCGTACCTGGCCCGGAGGTTCCCGGCCGAGCGGGTCGGCGAGCTGGCCGACTCGGCCGCCGGCTGGGACCCGGACTCGTGGACCGAGATCGTCAAGCTGGGCTGGCTGGACCCCGCCGTCGGTGCGGTCGGGCAGGCGGTACTGGCCGAGGCGACGGGCTACGCCCTGTACCCGGGGCCGTGGTGGAGCACGGTGGGCCTGGCCGGCGGCGTGCTCACCGGTACCGCACCCGCGACGCTGGCCTGGGCCGAGGACGGCGTGTCCACCCTGGACGAGGCGGCGCGGGCGGCCGGCTGCCGGTTCGACGGCACGCTGTCCGGCGAGAAGACGGCCGTACCCGATGCCGCGCTCTGCGACACGGTGGTCGTGGTCGCCCGCGAGGCCGGCGGGATCGGGCTCTACGCCGCGGAACTGGCCGCCGCCGAGGTGTCCTCGTTGTCCACAGTGGACAGCTCACGGCGGCTGGCCCGGGTGCGGTTCGACCGCGTGCCGGCGCGCCGGATCGTGGCGCCGGGCGAGGCGGGCGCGGTGCTGGCGGCGGTACGGCACCGGAGCCTGGCGCTGCTGGCGGCCGAGG
>DATEJJ010000144.1:0-14321 GCA_035278125.1 Rugosimonospora sp. | reverse complement strand
CACCGTACCGAAGGGTACGGTAGGTACCGGTGCCTCCGAGGTAGTCAGCATGGTCGGGTCGGCTGCCACACGATCCCACCCTCCCATCGGGAATGTGGGGCCGGCCGTGCGCCCACCCTCCTAATCCTCAACCATCTCGTCCGAAGGTGAGTGAATGCGACAACGGGCCGGATACATCCTGATCGCGCTCGGCGGCGTGGCCTTGGGCCTCGGCCTGCTGATCCGCACGTACCTGTACCCCGCGCTGGTCAAGCTCCCCCTCGATCCCGCGGCCGGCAGCGGCCAGAGCGGCCTGCTCGCCACGCTCAACGCCCCGGACGGCACGTACCTTTCGGTGGACGGCGGTGTGCCCAAGGTGAAACACGGCGCGCTGACCATCCGGGCCACGGTGGCGGGTGACCTGACCGCACCCGAGGTACAGCCGGGCGGGTCGGTCGCGGCCTACCGTACCGGTGTGACCGTGATGGCCGGCGACACACTGCTCGGGATCACCACGATGGAGGTGTGCCTGGACCGGCACACCGCGCTGGCGGTGGCCAACTGCTCGCACGCCTCCCTCCAGATCGGCGCCCAGAAGATCAACCCGGCGGACATCGAGGGGCTGACCGGAACCTTCCCGTTCAACACGCAGAAGCAGCAGTACCCACTCTTCGACACCGCGCTGCACCAGGCCATGTCGGTGCGCTACACAGGCACCGACGTGATCAACGGCCTGAGCGTCTACCGGTTCGTGGAATCGGTGCCGCCCACCCGCACCATGGACGTCCAGGTGCCGGGCAACCTCGTCAACGGTGACCCCAGGAAGACGGTCACCGCGAGCCTGTACTACGACATCAACCAAACCTTCTGGGTCGAACCGACCACCGGAGCCCCGGTCAAAACCCAGCAGGTGATCCGCCAGCAGCTGTACGGCCCGGACGGGCGCCCCGGCGCGATCGTGCTCGCCGGTACGTTCACCATGTCCGACGCCACCGTGCGCCAGCTCAGCCAGGTAGCCGCGACGGGACGGGCCCAATTGCAGATGCTGACCGGTGCACCGCCGACCGTAGCGCTGCTCGGCGGCCTGCTGCTGATCGGGCTCGGTGTGGTGCTGGTACTGCGGGCGCGGTCCCGCCGGTACACCCGGCTGCTGGGGACCCACCAGACCGGCCCGGATGCTGAGACGCAGTGGTGGGACACGCGACCGTACACCCTCGCCGACACTGACGTATTCGCCCTCCGAACCGAGACGAACTGATTGGCAACAGACCTACCAGCCGGGCAATCACGCTCGCCCACGCACGACCCGTACGGAACGGACCAGAACAGGGCCGGGCCCCCCGCTGATCGCGGTCCGCCCTCATGGTCCGGACTGTGCGGCTCCGGCCGCCTCGTTCCGGTCGTAGACGGTCCGGACGCGAGGTAGCAAACAGCGTTTGACAGGTACTACTTGCACCGCGAGCGTCAAGGTGCCGGTTGCGACCGCAACGCCAGCGCAACGGTTGTCCCCAGGATGATCGTGCCGATGGACTCCACCACCAGCGTGGTCGGCACCAACGTGAAGCTCAGCACCTCGTGAATGCCGAACAACCCCACCGTCAGCGCGAGCACCAACGCGAGCAGGGTGCCGACCATGAACAGCAGGCTCAGCACCGTTGCCAGCGACCGCAGCCGCCCACGGAGCACGGTGATCGCGATTGCCAACACGAGTGCGCCAACCACGTTGAGCACGAACAACTTGCCAAGCAAGCCCTTTACCCCGTCGAACACGAGGTACAGATGGATTCCCCCCATCGCCAGCAACGCGAGCGCGCCAAGTAGTCGCCAGGCCAACAGCGTGCGGTCGCTGACACCGTCCCGACGGACTGGCTGGATTGTCTGAGGCTGTGGTGGCATTTCCTCACCTGCCTTACCCGCGGGCCCGTGCAAGCCGCGGCCCCTACCAGGGAACACGGACGATTCGCTGGAACAGTTCAGCGTGGGTGGCCCCCCGGGCCGGTCACGCGCAGCGGAGGGGGACCAACCCGTTCAAGGCATTCGCGAAGACGGCCGAATCCATCCCCGATCACGGTGGTCTCGATCATCGGACTCCCCCGCCGTTCCTCGACATCCACGCTGACGAGCGATGCGGTCGCCGGGTCGAACATGATGAACCCGTCTGTCATCCATTCACTGGCCGCGGGAATCAGATCGGCCAACACGGCGTCCACCGACATCCGGATCCATCCCGCATCCGGCAGATCCATCAACAGGATGAATACCGTGGATCGCCGCATCCCGGCCAGGTCACACGCGCCCATGGCATCGGCGAACTGCCTCCGTGCCGGCCACAACTGGATCACCCGACCGGCCGATTGACCGATACTCCGGCAATCGGCTGTGAGCCGCGCGGACTCCTCGAAGTCGCACCAGTCACCGCTCAGCTGGTGCCGGTGATCGACGAATGTCTCGGCCAGGAGCCGGCGGGCCCGCTGTGCCCGCCAACGCCAGCGGACCAGTTCCGCCCTCTCCGACACGTCACCCACATCCGCCGCCACCGTAGGATGCCTTGGCCTTGACGCTTCCTACGCGCTCGCGACCCAGCCTGTCGAGCTGACCACCGGGCTTCGCCACGCCCACCTCCCAGTGCGGATCGTGTGGTGTATCGGCGTTGAGATCATTCCAGTTGTCGGTGACGAGCCAGCGCTTGTTGTTGTACTCATAGACGTACTGGTATCCACCGCCCTGGCCGTATCCAGCAAAATAGTACGTCTGCTTGATCGGCTGGAGGCTGGTTGGCAGACCGGCCGCTCGCATCGCCGCAAGGCGCGCCTGGGTGCTGGTCGCAAAATCCGGTCCGTCGCCGCCGTCGTTGTGCACCAGCACGGGTGTGTTGCCGGCGACCACGTAGTACGTGTGGACACCATCGACGGTCAGGTTGTAGGTGACCATTGTGGCGGTGTAGTCGCGAAGCGCGACGACCGTCACGGTGCCACCGCCGGTGCTCTCCAACCGGTCACCCGGTCGCAGCTGGTCGGCCTCGGTCCAGGCCCGGGTGGTGGCGTCCCAGTAAGGATGGTGGGCGGTACCGGTGATGACTGCCGGTCCGTGCGCCGTTGCCACCGTCACGTCCGTGTAGTCGTGGTCGGTGTACGTCACGTGGATGGCGGTGACGACATGCGCCTCGTCCCGGGTACCCGGATCGGAGCCGGGGAGGGCGTTCGCGATCCGGTCACCGACCTTGATCTGATCGATGGGTTCAGCCGTCCCGCCGGCGAGCAGCACCGGTGTGGTGCCGGCGAAGCTGTTCGCCGCGAGGCAGGACTCCGCCGAGTTCAGCTCGGCCGTTTCCGCGTCGAGTTGTTTCTGCGAGGCACTCAACGCCTGGTCGGCGTCGTCCAGGGCGGCTCCTGCGTCGCCGGAGCCCAGTTCCGCCTCTGCCTTGCCGAGCAACTCGTCGGGGTTCACCCCCTCGACCGGCATGCCGACGACGATCGCCCCGGCGACGTTGACGGCCTCGCCACAGGTCAGCGGGGCCGCCATGAGGTCACCGCAGCCGCCGATGATGGTCGCCAGCGCGGCGATGTACGGCGCCGCTTCGAGCAACAACTTGGTGACCTCGCCGGTGGCCTTGTTGGCCTGGTCCGTCAGCCAGTTCCACCCCTCGCAGGTGAAGGCGAACGGCCCGGCGTTGGCGCAGGAGCTGTTGGCCAGTTGCTGTTGCAGCCCGCGCACCTGCGCCTGGAGCGCGGCGATCTTGGCCTTGAGCGCCTGTACCCTCGATTGCGCCGCCATGATGGCGTCTTCGGCGGCGATCTTCCCCTGACACGCCGCGTCGCACTGGGGATCGGGGCTGCAGGTGCTGGCCGTGCACTTGCCGCCGTAGCCGTGCGACTGCGCGAGACCCTGGTTGACGCCGGGGTTCATGGTGGGATCGGCCCACCAGTCGTCCAGGCCACTCGGGTCGGCGCCGCTGACCGGGTTGCCGGCCGCGTAGCCATACCCGTTGAGCTGTTGCGGGCTGGCCGATTCCAGCACCGGGTCGAGGCTCGCGAAGCGACCGGTCGCGGGGTCGTACCAGCGGGCGCCGACATCGGTGAGCCCGGTGGCCGTGTCCTGCGGGGCGTTGAGGAATCCGTGGTTGTCCGGCCACGCGCTCGGCGCCGCACCGCGCGGCGCGCCGAATGGAGTCTGCTGGCGCCACACCGGATTGGTCAGGGTGCTGTTGAGGGTCAGCGTGCTGGTGCCGTGCTGGTCGGTGACCTCGAACCCGTAGTTGGACCCGGTACCGGTGCGCACCGCCTCCCCGCCACCGGGCAGCCGGTAGAACCGGGTGGTGCTGACCGCCTTCGTGGCGGTGTTCAGCGCCAGTTGCTGGCCCGGCAGGTAGAGCGTGGTGGTGCCGGGGTTCTTCTGCAACAGCAGCGCGCCGTCCGGGCCGTAGATGTAGCTGGAGCCGGCCGATGCCGTGGTCACCGCGGTGAGCGCTCCGGTGTCCGACCAGCTCAGTGCCTGCTGGCCCTGCGCGGGCGTGGTGCGTTGGGTGGTGTTTCCGGCCTTGTCGTAGCAGTAGGTCGTGGCGCTGGCGGTGGCGCCGGTGGTGGCCGTGGACGCCAGCGTGTGCGGGCCGCCCGCGGCGGCACAACCGGCGCCGGTGCCGCCGTAGGTGTAGCTGGTGACGGCGTCAGCGGTACCGGTGGACAGCGCGTGGTCGGTCTCGCTGCGGCGGGTACCGTCGGGGTTGTACTGCCAGGTGGTCCAGTAGGCGCCGCTCGCGACGCCGTCGCCGGCGGTGGTGTGGCTCGCCGTGGTCGGCGTGGCCGCGCAGTTGTCGGTGCCGGTCCATGCCTGGACGAGCCGGTCCAGCGTGTCGTACTGGAAGCATTGCGTTTCGGCGTTGGCGCCTTGCCGGTTGTCGGTTTGACTGGTCGGGTTGCCGAACGGGTCGTACCGGTATGACGTGTCGTCGACCGGCGTGTTCGACACGGCGGTGTTGGTCAGCTGCTCGTCGGTCAGCTCGCCGGTGTGTTCGTCGAACGTGTTGGTCAGCAGGGCGAAGCTGCTCTTCGAGCCCAGCTTCGCCTGCGCCACCTGCCCGTACGCGGTGTACGTGACGTTCTGCGTCAGCCCGACCAGCGCGGTCCCCAGAGTGGCGGGCAGGTCGAGGCTGGTCGAGTAGCCGGTGCCGACCGTCTCGGCGGCCAGCGGCCCGGCCGCCGGGATGGTTGTGTCGGTCGGCAGCCCCGTGGTGGTCGAGTAGGTATAGGTGTAGGCGTAGGACCCGGCGAGGTTGCCCTCGCTGGACGGGACGGTGACGGTCGTGCCGAGCGACTCACCGAACGCGTTGAAGCCCGCGTCCTGCACCGTGTACGCGTTGCCGCCGACGTATGCGGTCTGCGTGGTGAGTTCCCCGACCGGATGGCTCATCCCGGGTACCGCGTTGTTCGAGTTGTCGTACACCCACGAGTACAGCTGCGTCGAGCCGTCGTACAGGCTGGTCTTGCGGTTGAGCGCGTCGTAGTTGTAGGTCAGCGTGTGGCCGAGGGCGTCGGTGCTCGTCTTCTCGTTCCCGGCCAGGTCGTAGCCGATGGTCGAGGTACCGCCGTCCGGGTCGGTCTTGGTCACCGGTTGGCCGAGGAGGTTGTAGCCCGTGCTCCAGTCGGCTCCGCTCACGTCCTTGACGTCGGTCTGCTGGCTGGCGTTGTTGTAGGCGTACGTGGTGGCCTGGTAGTTGGCCGCCGTGTTGGCTCCGGCCAGGGTCACCGTGGTGATGCCGCCGGTGCTGCTGTGGCTGACGGTCGGTCGGGTCGTGTACTGGTCGAGTTCGGTGCTGCGACCGAGCGCGTCGACGACGGTGGCTGTGACGGTTCCGCCGGAGGCTGCCCCGCCGGCTCCGGTGCCGGAAGGTGGGACGGTGACGGTCCGGTCGCCGTAGTACACGTGGTATCCGGTGGTGACCAGGGCACCCTGGTCGTAGGACTGGTCCTGGACCGGGCGTCCGGCACCGTCGTAGGCGAGCAGGTCCTGCTTGAAGTTGCCCTGCGCGTTGTCCGCGATCGCGATGAGGCTTGCGTTCGGGGTGGCCGTTGTGTCCCAGTACCCGGTGTTCGTCTTGGTGACCCAGCCGTGCGTGTCGTAGAACGTGTCGCTGACCAGGCGGCCGCCCTGCGGCGTGGGCGCCTGGGTCTGGCGCACTCGCAACAGCGAGTCGTAGAGGGCGGTCGAGGTGTTGTACCCGTCTTCGTCGTTGAGCACCTGCGTGGTCACGACGGTGGGCGTGGTGCTTGTGCCGTAGGCGTAGCTGTACAGGTCGTTCGCGGCCGTCGAGGTGTCCCGGCCGTAGCGCCAGACCGCGATGGTGCGGCCCAAGCCGTCGTAGTGCACGGTCATGGCGACGCCGTTGGCGTCGGTGGTGGTCAGCGGCGCGCCGCGGTACGGGTCGAAGGTCGTGGTAACCGCCTGACCCAGCGCGTTGGTGGCGGTCACGGCCACGGTGACGCCGTTGGTCATGGTGGTGGAGCTCTTCGTCTCGTGCCCGAGCGCGTCCCAGGTGTCCAGGGTCCGGCCGAAGCTGTCGAGCGTTGCGGCGGCCCGGATCTGGTAGCTGAAGGCGCCGTTGGCGTAGCCGTTCGCGACCTGAACCTCGGATACGTCGCCGCGGGTCGGTGCCGCCTGTGGCCACACCGGCGCGGTGCCCGGTTCGGCCGTGGCGCCCAGCGGTTGCAGGTCGTAGAAGGTCCGGTGGTCGGAGACGACGTCGGCGGGCCGGTTGACGCCCACCGGTGCGGCCAGCGCGTTGGTCTGGGCCGCGGTCGGCGCGCTCGAACCCTGCGGGTTGGCGCCACCGCACGCGACCGCGTCGGTCTCAACCTCCGCCACGAGCCCGACGATGTTGAGGGTGGTGTTCGCCGGCGCGTAGGTCGTCACGGTGCAGCGGCGTTGGTTGTTCCCGCTCAGCGAGAGATCGCCGTGCGCGTACACCACGGTGGGCAGACCGAACGCCGCGTCGGTCGTGGTGGTGTCGTAGGTGGTGTCGGTTTCGGTGGTACGCCAGGTGGTCGTGCCGCCATCGCTCAGCGCCTGGCGGGTCCAGGTTTCGATCTGCCCGGTGGTGTTGGCGGTCAGCGCCGGCAGGCCGGTACGCGGCCGCGTCGCCGTCGCACCGGACACCCAGTAGGAGTCGATGGTGGAGCCGGTGACCGGGCCGTCCTTGAAGTTGTAATCAGTGACTTCCAGCGGGTCGCCGGCCAGCTGGTTGGTGTCGTCGTGGGTGCCGCCCTGGGAGTCGGTCAGGGTCACCGCGGTCGAGTTGTTGTCGTCGGACATGCCGCGGTAGTAGGTGGTTTCGGTCTCCGCCTGCGCATCGGCGCCCTGGCCGGTGAACGTCTGCACGTCGCGGTAGCCGCGGAACTGGCCGTAGGTGCGGTACCTGGCCTGCACCACCTCGTTGTCGTCGAAGTGCCAGGCCGCCCCGCCGGGGTACCGGTAGGCGGTGTACGTGCCGCCGGAGCCGCCGGCCGGATCGGATTCGGTGACCGACTGCACCGCCCACTTGTTGAACCAGTCCAAGACCGGCGCACCGGCGCCGGCCGGTGTCCAGTAGACCGGGAAGCAACTGCTGCTGTTGCTGGCCGGGGTCACCGAAACCGGTGTCGCGCAAGGGTTGGTCAGCTCGTAGCTGATGCCGATGACACTGCCGGTCTCGGTGGTGATGGCGCCGATCCGGTACCGGTCCAACGCCCCCAGCCCGCTGTTGACGTCGGTCCGGTTGGCCAGCAGCACCGGCGTCATGGACAGCGCAGGTACGGACACCGCGGCCCCGCCGGCTGAGGTATCCGCGCCGGTGTGGGTGATCGAGGACAGGAACAGCGTCGGCGCGGTGCCGTCGGTGATCGCCGGGATCAGCTGCTTCATCGCGTACGCGTCGACGGTCGTGTAGCCGGTGCCGTTGTACTGCTGGGTGGTGATGCCGGTCAGCGCCACGGTGGACCAGTACGACGGTCCGGTGACGTAGCAGGTGGACTTCGCCGCGCAGTTGAGGTCGTACGGGACGTCCGGCCAGTTGGCTGAGTTGCTGCTCAGTGGGTCGCAGGTGCCGGAGACGCACCGGTCGCCGGTGGTGAACTGGACCTTGTCCGGCACGGTGCCGTACGCGCCGCCGTCGGTGAACCCGTAGTCGATGTGGTCCAGGTGCCCGTCGCGCACGTAGCTGCTGGCGCTGCCGGTGTTGGCGTTCTGGGCGTACGCATTGGTGTCCAGCCGGTAGTAGTAGGACATCGCGTTGCCGTGCGGGTCCGTGACGTAGTCGAGGTTCCACCGGTAGGCCATGGTGCACCAGGACGAGGACCAGGTGGCGTTGTAGCACGGGTCGCCCGGGTGCGCCGAGTACACCGGCTGGTACTGCACCGAGTTGGTGGTGGGCCTGCCCGCGGCCCAGCCGGGTAGCTCGTTGCGGCCGAACTGGTAGACGGTGCCGGTCCGGTCGGTCACCGTCCAGTAGTCGGTGTTGTATGTGCCGGTGCCGTTGCCGGTGTCCACCTTGTGGGTGACCACCTCGCCGTCGTCGGTCTGTGGTTTCCACACGGCCGAGCCGCTCAGGCAGTCGGTGGCGCACACCAGCGACGTGCTCGACCCGTTCAGCGACAGGGTCAGGATCGAGCCGTCGTCACACATGTCGCCGGTCGACTGCGCCGCCGCACTGCCCTCCGGCGAATCGGCGCAGGAGACGAACGTCTGCTCCACGTAGTTCTCCGGGGTCGACCAGCCGTCGCCCAGCCAGTTCGCCTGTGCCTGGGTCGCGGAGGTCTGGCCGTCCAGGCTCGCCGAGTCGTAGGACAGCGCCACCGTGGGCACCAGTGTGGACGCGGCCGGCGGCAGCTTGATCGGGTACGAGTACCCGAACGAGCCGGTGCTGCCGCCCACCGACCACGACCCGGACGGCTTGAGCGTGGTCGCCGCGTAGCTGCCCGCGTCGCCACCGCCGTCGCCACCGGACGCGCTCGCGGTCGCCGCCAACACCACGGCAGCCTGCCCGGTCGCGGTCGACACCTGCGCGGACACCGATCGGGATGCGGTGTCGTTGGTGGACTTCAGCGGGGTACCCACCCGGCAGGCGGCGACCTGCGGTGTGGACAGCGCGCACGCGGGCAGTTGCACCAGGCGCAGCCGGGAGCCGTAGTTTCCGCCGTAGCTCTGCGCGAAGGACGTGTAGTCGAGCCCGATCCGCAGCCCGCCGCCCCGGGCGCCGGACGGCGTGGCGGTGAACAGCACCCCGTCGACTCCGGCCCGCACCGCTGCGGTGTGGTCGAGCACGCGCACGCCGAGATCGGCCGACTCGCCGAGACCGCCGCCGATCCGCTCGACCCACACGGGGGTACCCGCCGCATAGGTGCGCCCGCGGGATGCGCCCACCGGCACGGTCGCGGTACCGGTCGCGGCCTTCGGCCAACTGGCGTGCGCGGGCGTGTACTGCGCTGGTTCCGTGCGGGGCTTCGCCTCGGCCGGCCGGACCGGGTGGGCACCCTTGACCGGAGTGCCCAGGTAGGCGTGTGGCGCCGGCCGCGCGGCATCCGCGGGTACCGCCGAGGTCACCGACACGGCCAGCGGCGCGGCGACGGTCACGACCGCGAGACCGCTCATCCACCCGGAGCGCCGCAGGCGCTCGATCCATCCACGCATCCCCGTACCTACTTCCAGTGCTGGTAGCCGTTGGTGTTACCGGGTTCGGCACAGGTGTTGCTGTAGATGCTCCCGGCGCTGTTGCCGTCCAGGCAGCGGCCGGTCGCCAGCGACTTGAGCTGGTAATAGGTGCCGTCCCACCACAGATACCAGTGCTGGTAGCCGTTGGTGGTGTCGCAGGAACTGCTGTAGACGCTGCCGGCGGCGTTCCCGTCCAGACACCGCGCGGTGCCCTGGCTCTGCAAGCGGTAGAAGCCGTTGGCGTCCAGCGCCATGAACCAGGTCTGGTACACGTTGCCCGTCTGGCAGGTGCTGCCGTACATGCTGCCCGCGCTGTTGCCGTCCAGGCACAAGCCGGTGGCCTCGGACTGGAACAGCTTCACCGTCCCGGACAGCATGGCCGGCTGGAACGGCGGCACCACCGTGTCCCAGACCCGCACGTCGGAGATCTGCCCCGCGAAGTAGGCGCTCCGGGCGCCGCCGTTCTTGTCGGCCCCGAGCACGAACGCGCCGGTCACCGCGGGCGGGGCGGTGTCGGTGAGGGTGACCGCCGGCAGGCCGTTGACGTACAACGTGAGCACCCCGGTGACCGCCGTGTAGGTCAGCGTCAGCTGCGACCAGACCCCGGCCTGCACGCTGCCGCCGTTGGCCCCGTTGAACGACCAGGTCGTCGTGCCGCCGGTGTTCATGCCGATGATCCAGCCACTGGCAGACGTGGGGTAGACCAGGATCGACGAGTCCTTGGTGCCGTCCTGCGAGAAGGCGACCCCCGCGTCCGCGGTTGCCGGCTTGACCCAGGCGGAGACGGTGAAGTCGGCGTTCGGGCTCAGCGCCGGGCTGCTGGTGGCTACGTAGCCGGTGGTGCCGTTGAGGCTCAGCACCGCACCACGGGCTGCGTCGGTGGCCCAGCCGGCCCCCGCGGAGAGGGTAGCCGAGTCACCGCGGCTGTCCGCGGCGGTGGTGCCTGTGCCGTCACTCAGCGACCAGCGGTGCGCCGGTGCGGGTGCGCCGTGGGTGGCGATCCAGGCCGGCGACGCGAGTGACTGGAACACCTCGACGTCGCTGATCTGGCCGGGGAAGAAGTCCACACTGGCGGCGTTGTAGCGGGCCCGACCGATCGCCAGCGGTCCGTTGGCGGCGAACGACGTGGCTGCACAGGTGTCGGTGGCCTTGGCCACCAGCACCCCGTTCACGTATAGCCGCATCGCGCCGCTGGCCGGGTCGAACTGTGCGGTCAGGTTGGTCCAGGTGTTGACCCGGGTCGGCGCCTCCGAGGCGGTCTGCCAGACGGCGCTGCTGGCGCTGCCGGTGGTATCGGAGCAGGGCTTGTTGAACCACCAGGAGTTGGTGGAGTGGGAGTACCCGAGCGCGAAGCCGGACTGGTTGGTCCCGTCCTGGGACACCGCCACATAGTCCGCGGTCGTGCTGTTCTGCGCCAGGTCCAGCCAGGCCGAGACGGTGTACGCACGGGTGGCGTCCAGCACGCCGGTGCCGGTGGCCGCGTACCCGCTGCTGCCGTCCAGGCTCAGCACCGCACCGCGCACCGTGTCCGCGGCCCACTTCGCGCCGCCGGCCAAAGTGACGGGATGGGTACCGCCGGCATCCGGTGCGGTCGTGTCCACTGTGGAGTTCAGCGGCCAGCTACCCGCCGGCATCGCCAGGCCGGTGGTCACCGTACCCAGGGTGGGGTTGTTCGCCAGCGCCGGCAGCAGGTACGCGGTGGTGGTGGCGGTGGTCGTATCGGTGACGAACAGGTCGGGCCGGCCGTCGCCGTTCAGGTCGGCGGCGCGCAGCACCAGGGTGTCGGCCGGGCTGGTGTGCCAGCCGGTGGCCAGCGGGTAGGTGCCACCCGTGGTCAGCGTGGCGCCGTCGGTGGACACCCCGAGCGCGGTCCACAGCACGAGCGTGCCCGTGGACGCTTGCCACAGGTACATGTCGGTGACCGTGCTGCCGTTGCGGGTGTCCTGCGCGGTGGCGATGGTCCAGCTGCTCCAGTCGTAGAAGCCGTCCGGGCTGGGGGTCTTGGTCAGCTCCAGCCCGAGGACCGGGCTGTAGGTCGGCGTCGCGCTGGAGTACAGCCACAGGTAGTTGCCGATCACGGCGAGCTGATCGGGTATCCCCGTGCCGTTGCCGCTGGTGTTCCCCGCGTTGGCCAGTTCGACGGCCGGGTTCCCGGTGTTCGTGCCCGGCGCATCGGTGAAGGTGCCGATGGTGACGGTGTACTGACCGCCGGACACCGGGTCGGACAGGTGCAGCGGCGCGTCGGAGCCGTCACCGCACAGCACCGCGCCGCCGCCCGCGCTCGCGCCCGACGGATAGTAGGCGAGCACGTCCTGCATCCCGTTGCCGCAGTAGTCTCCGGTGCTCGCCCGGGTGCCGTTCCACTCGGTGGCGCTGGCGGGCGTGATGCTGCTCGCGCGTCCGGTGCCTTCGGTGCCGATGTTCACGGCGGCCAGGGCCGTGCTCCCGTCCCGGTTCCCGGCGGCCAGCCACAGCCCCGACGGGACGGTGCCGGTGCCGCCGGGCACGATCAGGTCCGGCGCGCCGTCGTGGGTGAGGTCGCCGTCGACGGCCGGCTGGTCGGGACTGGTGCCGTTGACATAGACCGGGTACGGCGGGCCCGCGTTGCCCCCGCTGGACAGCGCGACGACCGTCAACGTGTTGACCAGCCGGGGCAGCACCAGCGTGATCACCGCTACACCGGTGGAGGTCAGCGCGCTGCCCGGCACCGTGACGGGCGCGGCTTCATTCAGCTGGTACGCATAGCCCGCTGGCGCGGAGCCGCTGGCATTGGGCGTGATGGTGAACGAACACAAGGTGCCGACCGGTTGCACCGGGTCGCCGCTGTCGCCCACGGTGGCGCAGGTCTTCCCGACCGCCGGGCTCTTCGTCGGCGCGACGCCGGGCGGCCCCGGGCGGGTCGGGTCGAACGTGAACGAACAGCTCGCGGCGCCGGTCGAGGGCAGCGTGCCGTCGCTGGTGACCACCGACCAGGTGAAGCCGGTCGCCACCCCGGCGGCCTGGGACTTGAGCAGACTCTCCGGCACGGTGAGCATCGAGGCCAGCCCGGAGGAGCTGACCACCTGGTTGGATGCGACGTTGTTGGCCCGCGTGAGCAGGTTGGTCTGCGCCGTGTCCGTGCTCTTCCACATCGTGTACGTCGTGGTCAGCTGCCCCCCGTCCGCGTCGGTGGGGGTGGCGTACAAGGCGATGGAGCCGTCGCCGACGGTACTGCCCGAGCAGCTCGTCGCGGGCGAGGTGGCCAGCTTGCCGGGCGTCGCGGGCGGGTGGTCGTAGGTGATGGTCAGGCTCGCGCTGCTGGCCTGGAACTCCTTGAACGCGTACGGGTCTGACGAGTCGTCGGCGTGCAGCGCGAAGGTCTGCGTGGTCTTCCCCGCGCCGACGTCGCCGATGACCGTGTCCGCCACGCCGAACGACTCGGCGGCCGCCGGGCAGGACGAGTTGTACCCGTGCGCGAAGGAGTGCGACGAGGTCAGGTTGCTGCCCAGCCGGCCGCTCCAGTACCCGTAGGTGGCGTTGGACGAGGTGAGCGTGTCGCTGGGCGCGGACAGGTCCACCTTCAGGTCGTGGCTGGACGTCGGGCAGGTGTAGGAGTAGGTCTCGTAGATGCCGAAGGTCGCCCCGGTGATCGTCGCGCCCTTGAGCGAGGACGGCACCGGGAAGTCGAACAGCGTGAGCGCGACACCGACGCCGCTGCTGGTGTAACCGATCTGGTTGATCCCGGCGGTCGGGTCGGTGGTCGAGTCCCAGTGCGGGTCACCGGGGTACCCCGAGCCGAAGGTCGCCCATCCGGAGTTGCTGTAGGACGGCGAATACCACGGGTCCAGGTACACCGGAAAGGCCGCACCGGGGGCGGCCAGCAGCGCGGCGGGCGGGCTGAACCGGACACCGTGGGCGGTCGCCGCGACCGCCATCCGGGTGGTGTGCGCGCCCGCGCCGGGGCCGTCCACAGTGGATACACGGCCGGCCGAGTCCCACGCCCGCGGTGGCGGCGCCGCGAAGACGGTCCGGCCCGCATGGTCGGTGACAGACAGGCCGCCGGCAGCATCCGCCCGCACGCCCATCCCCCCGCTCACCGCGGTCGAGGCGGTCAACAGCGTGCCCAGCACCGGGCTGCGCGCCGCCGCCGGAGTCTTGACCACGAGCACGTCCCGGAACCCGCCCTGGGCGTCCACCGTGACCACGAGGTCGACGCCGGGCAGGACTTCCGGGTACCTGGCCTCGGCGCCGGACACGCGCGGCGCCGGGAGCCGCACCGGCAGCGTCAGCGCGAACTGCCGCCCGCCGTTGGTCATCACCGCGAGCGGGCCGGTTCCGCCGCCGGAGAGCACCAGCGAGGCCGCGCTTTCGGCCGGTGACAGGCTGCCGCCGGGGTTGCGCACCAGCGTCGCATCCAGGTTCACCCAGCCGCCGTTGCGGCGTACCCGCACCGGCTCCGCCGCCTGCCGCAGCGTGTACGAGCCGTCCGGGTTCGCCGTCGTCTGCGCGGTCTGCGAGGTCAGCGCGTCGGCAACCACGGCCCTGCCGGTGGCCCGGGCCCGGGCGGAGGCCGCCGACAGGCCCAGCGGCCGGCTGGCCGCGGTCCTACCGGGCGTCGTCCTGCCCGGAGTGGTCCTGCCCGGAGCGGTCCTGCCCGGAGCGGTCTTGCCCGGCGCGGTCCTGCC